>JBGPLH010000114.1:0-8963 GCA_041486365.1 Thermodesulfobacteriota bacterium
CCCCTCACGCTCGGCGACCTGGTCGAGGTCGAGTTCGGAGGGCGCGGGATCAGGCTCTCCTGCTCGGACCCGGCGCTGCCGGCGGGAGAGGAGAACCTCGCCTGGCGCGCGGCCCGGGCATTCCTGGACGCGACGGGAATCCGGCGAGGCGTGCGAATTGGACTCGGCAAGGCGATCCCGGTGGCGGCGGGGCTCGGCGGGGGATCGAGCGACGCCGCGGCGGTTCTCCGCGGTCTGAACGATCTGTCCGCCCGTCCGCTCGCGCCGAAGGCGCTCCACCGGATCGCGACGGGTCTCGGGGCGGACGTACCCTTCTTCCTGGACCCCAGGCCTTCCGTCGCGACGGGGATCGGGGAGATCCTGCGCCCGATGCCGCCACTTCCGGTGATGTGGTTCGTGCTGGTGAATCCGGGCTTTGAGATTGCCGCGGCATGGGCCTACGTCCGGCTCGGAGGGGCGTTGACATCCCCGGGTCCGCAACATAAAGTACGACGGTTTTCAAGCCATTGGAGCGACATCGGGGCCTGCCTTTCCAACGACCTCGAGGCGGCGATCCTCCCGCGGTTTCCCGTGCTGGTCACGTTGAAGCAGCGCCTGATCGGGCTCGGGGCGGTCGGCGCGCTCGTCTCCGGAAGCGGACCGACGGTATTCGGGCTGTTCCGGGAGGAGGCAGCGGCCCGGCGCGCGGCGACGAGCCTGCGGCGGGCCGCGTCCTGGCGGATCTTCCTCGCGCGGGGCCTCTGATTCCGGGGTCGTCTGCGGCGGGCCGCTTCACGACCGCTGGGGCGTCGCCAAGCTGGTAAGGCACGGGACTTTGGATCCCGCATCCGCAGGTTCGAATCCTGCCGCCCCAACCAATTCCATGCCGCGGGCCCGGGCCGCGCGCGCAGCCGGAAGGTCGCCATGCCCAGTCCCTTCAAGGTCTTCGCGGGCAACTCGAACCTGCCCCTGGCGAACGAGATCTGCGAGAACCTGGGAGTGCCGCTGGCCAGGGCCGAGGTGAGGCCGTTCTCGGACGGCGAGATCAACGTGGAGGTCGAGGAGAACGTCCGCGGCTGCGACGTCTTCGTGATCCAGTCCACCTGCGCCCCGAGCAACACGAACCTGATGGAGCTCCTGATCATGAGCGACGCGCTCCGGCGCGCGTCGGCCAAGCGGATCACGGCCGTGATGCCCTACTACGGCTACGCGCGCCAGGACCGCAAGCTCGCGCCCCGGACGCCGATCACGGCGCGGCTCGTGGCCGACCTGATCTCCACCGCCGGGGCCAATCGGGTGCTCTGCATGGATCTCCACGCGGGGCAGATCCAGGGGTTCTTCAGCATCCCCGTGGACAACCTTTTCGCCGCGCCGGTCGTGCTGCGCTACGTCCAGCAGAACTTCCAGGATGACCTGATCGTCGTTTCGCCGGACGCCGGTGGCGTGGAGCGCGCCCGGGCACACGCGAAGAGGCTCAACGTCGGGCTCGCGATCATCGACAAGCGGCGCGAGGCGGCCAACGTGGCCGAGGTGATGAACATCATCGGCGACGTGCGCGGCAAGACGGCGATCCTCGTGGACGACATGGTGGACACCGCCGGGACCCTCACGAAGGGGGCGGCGGCGCTCACGGCAGCGGGCGCGAAGAAGGTCTACGGCGTCTGCACGCATCCGGTGCTCTCGGGACAGGCGATCAAGCTGATCGATGAATCAACGATCGCCGAGATGGTCGTCACGAACACGATCCCGCTCCGTCCGGGAGCGGCCGTGTGCCCGAAGATCAAGGTCGTGAGCATCGCGCCTCTGCTGAGCGAGGCGATCAAGCGCATTCACTCGGAGACGTCGGTCAGCTCGCTGTTCGTCTGATCACCTCCGTCCCTCACCCCTCATCTCAAGGAGATGCGATCCATGGACACGTCGGAGCTTCACGCTCGGATGCGAGATTCCTCCGGGAAGGGCGTGGCGCGAAAGCTTCGGCGCGAGGGATTCATCCCCGCCGTGCTCTACGGCGCCCACACGGCGAGCGTGCTGCTCGCGCTGGAGCCGCGGGCCCTCATGAAGGCGGTCGCCACCGAGGCCGGCGCGAACACGCTGATCACCCTGCGGGTGGACGGGAACGCCGATCTCTCCCAGAAGGTGGTCATGCTCCGCGATCTGCAGGTCGATCCGGTGCGGCGCACGCCGCTCCACGCGGATCTCTACGAGGTTCGCATGGACGAGACGATCACGGTGAGCATCCCCGTGCGGATCGTCGGGAAAGCCGCGGGCGTGGAGGAGGGGGGGATCCTCGATCATTCGCTCCGCGAGCTGGAGATCGAATGCCTCCCGGGGAGCATCCCGGACGGCGTCGAGGTGGACGTGAGCGCGCTCACGATCGGGGACTCGATCCACGTGAGCGACCTGAAGCTCCCGGAGGGGGTGAAGGTCCTCGAGGATGGGGGCACGCCGGTGGTGGCCGTGACCACGCCGGCCGCCGAGGAAGTAGCGCCGGTGCCCGCCGAGGGCGAGGCGGTGGCGGTCGAGGGCGCCCCGGCGGAGGGCGAGGCAGCGGCTGCGGCGCCGGAAGCCAAGGGCGACAAAGGCGACAAGGGCGAGAAGAAGGAGTAACGCGAGCGAGAGCGCTTGCTTGAAACTCCTGGCCGGACTCGGCAATCCCGGGAAGCAATACGCGGGGACCCGCCACAACGTGGGATTCCGCGTGATCGATCATCTCGCGGAGCGGCACGGGATCCGGATCGCGAAGGAGAAGTTCCAGTCACTGGTGGGTGAGGGTTCCCTCCTATCGGATTCCGAGCAGGCGCGCGTCGTCCTCCTGAAGCCGCTTACCTTCATGAATCTGAGCGGTTCGGCCCTCCAGGCGGCGGCCCACTTCTACCGCGTCGACCCGGAGGACACGGTCGTCGTGCATGACGATCTCGATCTCCCCTTCGGCAGGCTTCGAATCCGGGAACGCGGCGGCGACAGCGGCCAGCGCGGCGTGCGTTCGATCCTGGAGATCCTGGGCGAGGAGAATTTCGTTCGGCTCCGGGTCGGGATCGGCCGTCCGCAGACCCCGATGGATCCCGCCGCGTACGTGCTTCAGCCGTTTTCCGCGGAGGAGGAGACGCGCCTGTCCGAAGTCCTCGATCGGGCGGCGGATGCGCTCGAGGCCATCGTCTTCGAGGGGCCTCTCGCGGCCATGAATCGTTTCAACGCCTGAACGGGCCCCTGACCCGGCTCTCGCTCTTCGTTGCGCCGCTGCTCGGGCGCTGGGGGATCGGGCCCAAGGGCCCTGCCGGCCGGCCTTGCGCCGCCCGGGCTTTTTCGCTATCAATGCCGCTTTCACGAAGACTTACGTCGCCCCCTTGCTCCGGCCTCCCGCGGCCGGGGCTCAAGGGCCCCGCACGGGGCCCGCAACCCGGAAGGAGGCCGAATGCGGGAGTACGAGATCCTTTTCATCATCAACCCCGAGTGCGAGGATGACCGCCTGAAGGAGGTCATCGAGAAGTTCACGGGCATCGTGACGCGCAACGGGGGAGAGATCCTCAAGGTCGACGAGTGGGGCCGGCAGAAGCTGGCCTACGAGATCGGGAAGTTCTCCAAGGGAAGCTACGTCCTCCTGGACTTCGCCGGAGGCCCCTCGCTGGCCGCCGAGCTCGAGCGCAACCTGCGACTCGACGAGCAGATCCTCAAGTTTCTCACCGTCAAGCTCTCCGACCAGGTCGAACCGGAAAAGCGCCGGCAGGAGATCGCCGTCGCCCGCGCGAAGGCCGTCGAGCAGGCCGCGCGGGACGCCGCGGCGCCGCCGCGCATGGATCGGGATCACAGGGACCGGTCGATGGACGACGGCGGCTGAGCCCGGAGCCGCCACCTTCCGAAAGGTCCCCCCATGATCGATCTGGCGAAGGCCTTGATCATCGGGCGGCTCACCCAGGATCCGGAGATCCGCTACACCCCCAAGGGGATGGCGGTGGCCACGATGCGGGTGGCGGTGAACCACCGGGGCCGCGACCGCGCGGAGGAATCGAGCTTCTTCGACGTGGTCGCCTTCGGGAAGCTCGCGGAGACCTGCGGCGAGTATCTGTCGAAGGGACGCGTGGTCCTCGTCGACGGTCGGCTGCGGGAGCGCCGCTGGGAATCGAAGGAAGGGCGCAGGAGCCGCCTCGAGATCGTCGCTTCCACGGTCGAGTTCCTCGACCCGCCGCCGGAGAGCGCGGTGGGGGCGGGACCGGGAGAGGCGGGGCGGGGCGGATCCGGAGGTCCCGGCGGCGAGGACGAAGAGCCGCCGTTCTGATGGGGTGAAGCTCCGGCCGCCGGGCCGGCAACGGAATTGAAAGGGAGAGAAGATGGCAAGGATGGGTGGTACCGGCGGCGGCAGGAAGCCCGCCCCGGGCCGGGGGGAGAAGAAGGGCGGCACGGGCCGCCGGAGAGCCTTCCAGAAGCGCAAGGTCTGCCGCTTCTGCGCCGACCCGAAGCAGGAGATCGACTGGAAGAACGTGAAGGTCCTCAAGTACTTCACGACGGAGCGGGGGAAGATCATCCCCCGGCGGATCTCGGGCAACTGCGCGCGCCACCAGCGCAAGCTGACGGAGGCGATCCACAGGGCGCGGATGATCGCCCTCCTGCCGTTCACGGCGTCGCAGCCCTGAGACGATTCTGGAGAACGCGATGAAAGTCATCCTGAACGAAGAGATGGAGAACCTCGGCAAGGCCGGCGACCTGGTGACCGTGGCCGATGGCTACGGCCGCAACTACCTCCTCCCGCGCGGCCTCGCGGTGCTTGCGACGGCCAGGAGCGTCAAGCAGCTCGAGCACCAGAAGAAGGTCGTGGGCGACCGCCAGGCGAAGGTTGTGAGCGAGCTGTCGAAGGTCAAGCAGGCGATCGAGCGCGTGAGCGTCACCATCACCGCCCAGGTGGGCGAGGAAGGGAAGCTCTTCGGCTCGGTGACGGCCATGGACCTCGCGCAGGCGCTCGCCCGGGAGGGGATCCAGGTGGACCGGAAGAGGATCCTCCTCGCCGAGCCGATCAAGCACGTGGGCGACACCGAGGTCGAGGTGCGGCTCCATCCCGAGGTCATCGCGAAGTTCAAGGTCTGCGTGGCGGCGTCCGAGCCGTCCTGACCGTCGGTGCCGCGAAAATTCACGCGCCGCTGAAGATCCGTTTGAGCGTCGCGCATCCCTGGTGTAGAGTGACCCATCCCGCATGCGGGGTGGGTTCATTTCTTTCCTCGCCTCCGGCGCGCGCGCGATCTCTCGCGCGGGGCCGCCGGCCCGTCCTTCGATGACCGAGAACCTGCGAAAATCAAAGCCGGCGGATCCGGGACTGCGCGTCCCTCCGCACAGCCAGGAGGCCGAGGTTTCGGTCCTCGGGGCGATTCTGATCGACAACCGCGCGCTCAACCGCGCGCTCGAGTGGGTCAAGCCCGAGGACTTCTACCGTGGCGCGCACCGCCTGGTCTTCCAGGCGATGATCGATCTCGCCGATCGCAGCGAGCCCATCGACGTGATCACCCTCACCGAGATGATCCAGACGAGGGGCCAGACCGAGGCGGCCGGCGGGCAGTCCGCCGTCGTCGCCCTCGTCGACTCGGTGCCGACCTCGGCCAACGTGGAGAACTACGCGCGGATCGTCCGCGAGAAGGCCATTCTCCGGCGGCTCATCGAGGCGGGCAACGACATCGTGGCGTCGGGGCTGGAGGGAGCCGACGACGTCGATGCGATCGTGGATGCGGCCCAGCGGCGCATCTTCGAGGTGGCCGAGCGGCGCGTGCGCGGGCAGATGCTCTCCACGCGCGATCTGGTGCGTTCGAGCTTCAAGATCATCGACCAGCTCCAGGAGCGGAAATCCCTCGTCACCGGCGTGCCCTCCTCCTACACGGACCTCGACAAGCTCACCGGCGGGTTCCAGCCCTCGGATCTGATCATCCTCGCCGCGCGCCCCAGCATGGGGAAGACCTCGCTCGCGCTCAACATCGCCCAGCGGGCGGCCATCGATCACGGGAAGACCGTGGCGGTCTTCTCTCTCGAGATGAGCGCGAACCAGCTCGTGATGCGCATGCTCTGCTCGGAGGCCCGCGTGGACGCCACGCGGGTCCGGAGCGGGTTCCTCACGCGCGAGGACTGGGGTCGGCTCCCCGTGGCGGCCGGCAAGATCTCCGAGGCGCCGATGTTCATCGACGACACGGCGAGCCTCACGGTGACCGAGCTCAAGGCCAAGTCCCGGCGCCTCAAGAACGACCGCGGGCTCGATCTGGTGATCGTCGACTACCTCCAGCTCATGCAGGGACGCCGCGGCGCCGAGCGGCGCGACCTGGAGATCAGCGAGATCTCACGCGCCCTCAAGGGGCTGGCCAAGGAGCTCGATGTGCCGGTGATGGCGCTCTCGCAGCTCCGCCGCGCCGTGGAGGATCGGCCGGGGAAGAAGCGGCCGCAGCTTTCGGATCTTCGCGAATCGGGCGCGATTGAACAGGATGCGGACGTGGTGATCTTCATCCACAGGGAGGAGATGTATCGGCGGGGCTCGGAAGAGACCGACGCAAAGGTCGAGGGGATCGCGGAGATCATCATCGGCAAGCAGCGCAACGGTCCTGTGGGCGACGTGAAGCTCGCGTTCCTGAAGCAGTACGCCACCTTCGAGAACCTCGCGACGGGTTACGACGAGTGAGCGCTCCCTTCACGAAACCGCGCGCGCTCAAACCCGGCGACACGATCGGCCTCGTGGCGCCCGCGAGCGCTTTCGACCGGGGGGAGTTCGAGGCCGGCGTGGCCGCGCTCCGCGCCCGCGGTTTCCAGGTTCGCCACCGCGAGGACATCTTCGAGCGTCTGCGCTACCTCGCGGGTCCGGAGGACCGGCGCGCCGACGAGATCCACCAGATGTTCCGGGATCCGGAGATCCACGCGATCTTCGGCGTGCGGGGTGGCTATGGCACCTCCCGGCTCATTCATCTGCTCGACGCGGGGCTCATCCGGCAGCATCCGAAGATCTTCGTCGGGATGAGCGACCTCACCACCCTCCTCCTGTGGCTCAATCGCCACTGCGGGCTCGTCGCCTTCCACGGTCCGGTGGTGGCGCGGCGCGGCGGTTGGTCCGCCTTCACCTGGCGCCACCTGATCGACGCGCTGGAAGGGAAGCTGAGCTCCAAACCCCTGCGTCCCCGCGGCTTCGCGGCGGTGACCCCCGGCGTGGCGGAGGGCCCGCTCCTCGGCGGCAACCTCACGATCCTCTCCCACAGCATCGGGACCCCCTGGCAGCCCGACCTTCGGGGCGCCATCCTGTTCCTCGAAGAGGTGAACGAGCGCTATTTCCGCATCGACCGGAAGATCATCCACCTGCGCACGGCGGGGCTCCTGAACGGTGTGGCCGGCGTGCTCGTGGGGCACGTGCACAAGAGCGGCGAGAAGGGGAGCGGCGAGTCGCTGAAGGAGATCCTCCAGGATGTGCTCGGCGACCTCGGCGTGCCGGTGCTGATGGGTTTCCCGGCGGGGCACGCGCGCAACAACGTGACGCTTCCCATGGGCGCGCGGGTCCGGATCGACGCCGGCAACCACGCGCTCTGGATGCTGGAATCGGGAGTGACGGCGGCATGAAGGCAGCGGCGATCCGGAAGATCGAGCGGGCGGCGGCCCGGGCCATCGAGAAGGCGGAGGTTCCCGGCTGCGTGCTGTGGGTCGCGCGGGAAGGCGACGTCCTGTACCACGAGGCCTTCGGCGATGCCGAAATCCGCCCGCACCGGCGGCCGGTGAGGACCGATACGGTCTTCGATCTGGCCTCGCTCACGAAGGTGCTCGCGACGACCTTCGCCCTCGCGAAGCTCGTCGAGAAGGGTGCGCTCGATCTCGCCGCGCCCGTGTCGAGCGTCTATCCTCCCTTCGCGGAGCGGGACAAGCGCAAGGAGCCCATCACCTTCCGCCACCTGCTCACGCACTCGGCGGGACTCAAGGCCTGGGCGCCCTACTACGAGGACGTGGCGGCGCGGGACCGGAAACGCGGCACGAAGATCCTCGGCACGCCCGATGCGCTTCCCTACGTCCTGGAGCGGATCGCGATGAGCGGGCTCATCCACGAGGTGGGCGAGGCCTCGGTTTACGGCGACCTGGGATTCATCACGCTCGGCGAGATCGTCGAGCGGGTGGACGGGCGCGACCTGTGCCGGATCTTCGCGGAGGACGTGGCCCGGGGTTTGGGGCTTTCGAGCACGGGGTTCATCCCGCTCGTGGCGGGCGCCGAAGGCGCGCTCGACCTTCCAAAGGCGCGGATCGCGGCGACGGAGGAGTGCCCCTGGCGCGAGCGGGTGCTCCTCGGCGAGGTCCACGACCCGAACGCCTGGGCGGTGGGCGGCGTCGCGGGGCACGCGGGGCTCTTCGGCACGGCGGAGGAAGTCGGGAAGATCGCGCTCGAAATGATCGCCTGTTCCGAAGGGCGCGGCTCGCTCCTGTCGCGGGAGGTCGTCACGCGCTTCTTCACCCGGCAGGATCTCCCGTCCGGATCGGACTGGGCACTCGGCTGGGACACGCCGACGCCGGGCAACTCCACATCCGGCCGCGCTTTCTCCCCGCACTCCGTCGGCCACACCGGGTTCACGGGGACGAGCGTCTGGATCGATCTCGATCGCCGGATCGCCCTCGTGCTCCTGTCCAACCGGATCCACCCCATCGCCCGGAAGTCCCGCTTCGGCTTCCGGCCGCTGATCCACGACCTCGTGATGGAGGGACTCGGCTTCGCGCCGCTCATCGAGGAAAGGCCGGAGGAAAGGCCGGAGGAAAGGCCGGAGGAAAGGCCGGAGGAAAGGCCGGAGGAGAAACAGGAGGCGCCCGAAGTCCCGGACGCCGAAGCCGACCGCGGCCCCTCCGGCACCGTCCCGTCGTGAGCCTCGCGCCCACCCGCCCCGAAAACCCCGAAGAAACGACAGCCCGCCTCGCGCGCGTTCCCAATACAGTCCCCAGGGTTCATATCCTCGCCGGCGCCGGCACCGGCAAGGGCACGCTCGCCCGCAAGTTAGCCCCCG
>JBGPLH010000115.1:0-8940 GCA_041486365.1 Thermodesulfobacteriota bacterium
ACAAGAACCTGCCGGAGGTCTCGCGCGAAGCGCGAGCCGACAAGAACCTGCCGGAGGTCTCGCGCGAAGCGCGAGCCGACAAGAACCTGCCGGAGGTCTCGCGCGAAGCGCGAGCCGACAAGAACCTGCCGGAGGTCTCGCGCGAAGCGCGAGCCGAAAAGAACCTACATGTCCTCCGCCACCGGATCACCCTGTCCGGGCCCATCGATCTGCCACGCACGGGCGATGCGCAGGAGGACCTGCGGCTGGCAACCGCGGAGTTCACGCGGCGCATCGAGGCGCAGATCCGGCGTGTCCCGGAGCAATGGGTGTGGATGCACCGGCGCTGGAAGCGGCAGCCGGCCGGCGTCAAGGAAGGCGACACGCCGACGTGAGCCGAGATTCTTCGATCTTCGGACGGGGGTCGGTTCTCGTCCGGTAGGCTCCTGTTGGCTCCTCTTGGCTCCTCTTGGCTTCTGATGCAATTTCGGGGCCAACCCTCTTTACACCTTCGAAGGCCCTGTGCTAGGGTCAGCCGCGAAAAGGGCCTGCCCCAACGGGCATAAAGGGCCGCTCCATCCGGCCATTTCCCAGGCGAACGGACCCCCATGCGGTGGCTCAACACCCTGCTCTCGTTCGTGCTGCTCTTCACCATCGGCACCCTGGCTTTCTCGCTCCTCCGCAACGTGGGGGAGGAGGGGCGCCAGGAGCGTGGGAAGACGCGGTTCCCCCTCCCCACGGCAGACATGGTCCTGAACAAGGTCCGGTTCACGGATACCCACGGCGGCCGTCCCAACTGGGTGATCGAATCGGACACGGCGAGGCTGTTCAAGGAGAAGAACAAGGCCCTCTTCGAAGGGGTGCACCTTACCTTCTACGCCAGCGACGGACGGGTGATACACATGGATAGCCGGCAGGGCGAGCTGAATACGGAGACCCGCAACATGATAGTGCGCGGCGACGTCCGGGGCCGATCGAGTGACGGGCTCCAGTTCTTCACGTCCTCCCTCAATTACTTCGACGCGCGCCGGGAGATCGAGACGCACGCCCCGGTGAAGATCGTGGCCCCGAACTTCGAGACGGAGGGGGTCGGGATGGTGGTGGATCTCAAGCAGGAACGGGTCCGGCTGCTCGATCAGGTCCGGTCCATGGGGAGCCAATGAAACACGCGCACGGGGGGGGCGCGCTTGCCGCGGTGGCGGCGGCGGCCTGTTGGCTGGCGGCGCCCGCGGGGGCCATGGGTGCGGATGTGACGGTGGCGATAGCACCGCTGGAAGTGCACTCGAGCGGCGGGATGCTCACGGATACCGCGCGCGAGATCCGGCGCGCCCTGGCCGATCGGATCGGCCAGGAGGAGGGTCTCTCGGGGACGGAGTCGCCCGCGGGCCGCGACGTCACCGCGGTGGCCCTTTCTCCGGCCGCGCTCAAGGCGGCGGCGCGGGAGGCGGGAGCCCGGTACGTGCTGTACGGGAGCCTGTCGCAGCTCGGCGGCACCTACAGCCTCGATGCGCGGCTGTACGACGCGTCGGACGCCCGTTCGAAGGCGACGTTCTTTCGCGAGGGGGCGGGGCGCGCGGATCTCCTGGCGAAGATCGGCGGGCTCGCGCAGGAGGTGAAGCGCAGCCTGACGGCGCCCGCCCCGGGGGTCGACACCGGCCCGGGTCAAGTTTCCGGAGCAGCGACCGACACTTCTAGGGCAGGGGAGCGCCAGGGGTCGGGGGCTTCGAGCCAGCTCGGGCTCCGGGTGGGCGACAACAAGAAGCCCATCGCGATCACCTCCGACAGCCTGGAGGCGCTCAACAAGCAGAACACGGTCGTGTTTCGGGGGAACGTGGAGGCCAGGCAGGCCGATCTCCAGATCTTCTGCGACATGATGACCGTGCTCTACTCCCCCGACGGCAAGGGGATCGTGCGGATCGTGGCGGATCGCAACGTCCGGATCATCCACGACCCGCCGGCCAAGGGAGGGCAACAGCAGGAGCGGATCACGGCCCGGTGCGCGCGCGGCGTGTACTACAACGACGCGGGAAAGATCGTTCTCACGGGGAACCCGGTGGTGACCCGCGGGGCCGACACGGTGCACGGGGACGAGATCACCGTCTACTTCGAGGAGAGCCGGTTCACGGTCCGGCAGGCGAAGGTCACCATCACGCCGGAAGGGGCCCGGGAGCTCAACCAGCGGGGCGCGGAGAGAAACGCGCCTCCCTCGCGGAGCGACTGAGCCCATGAGCGCCATCGCGGCCAGGGGTCTGTGCAAGACCTTCCGGGGCAGGCGCGTCGTGGACGACGTCGGGTTCGCCGTGAAGGGGGGAGAGGTGATCGGCCTCCTCGGACCCAACGGCGCCGGCAAGACCACTTCCTTCTACATGGTGGTGGGCCTGCTCAAACCCGACGCCGGACAGGTGTTCCTGGACGAGAAGGACGTCACGCGCGACCCGATGTACGTGAGGGCGCGCAACGGGATCACGTACCTCCCCCAGGAGCCGTCGGTCTTCCGCAAGCTCACGGTGGAGGAGAACATCCTCTCGATCCTGGAGACGCTCCCACTCACGACGAGGGAGCGCCGGCGGCGTCTGGAGGAGCTGCTCGACGAGTTGAATCTCGCGCCGCTCGCGAAGAACGTGGCCTACAGCCTCTCGGGCGGCGAGCGACGGCGCGTGGAGATCACCCGGGCCCTCGTGATCTCGCCGCGCTTCATGTTGCTCGACGAGCCCTTCGCGGGGATCGATCCCATCGCGGTGAACGAGATAAAGGGAATCATCCACCGGCTCAAGGCGAAGGGAATCGGGATCCTGATCTCGGATCACAACGTGCGCGAGACCTTGAACGTTTGCGACAAAGCGTACATCATCGCGGACGGCCGGATCATGGAGGAGGGTGATCCGGAGCGGATCGCCGGAAGCTGGAAGGCGCGCGAAATCTACCTCGGTCACGATTTCAGCCTGTAGGGCATCCAGAACAGGCGGCAGGGCAGGAAGCAAGGTGGGAGGCGGCGCCGCCCGATGCGGGCGGCGGCGGGGGGAAGGTTCGAAAGGATCCGGACGGAACGCATGGCGCTCGAGATCAAACAGAACCTGAGACAGATCCAGCAGCTCGTCATGACCCCGCAGCTGCAGCAGGCGATCAAGCTCCTGCAGCTCAACCGGATGGAGCTGGTCGATCTCGTCAGCACCGAGCTCCAGGAGAACCCGGTCCTCGACGAGGCGCCCGAGTTCGAGGAGGAGCCGGCGCGCACCAAGGAGGGGGCCACCCTCGAGACGGAGGCCCCGGAGCCTGCGCGCAAGGACGGGCCCGACATCGACTGGGAGTCCTACCTCGACACCTACTCCAACATCGGCTACAAGCCCACCGACTTCGACGACGAACGCCCCTCCCTCGAAAGCACCCTTGTCCGCAAGACCTCCCTCGCCGATCACCTCATGTGGCAGCTCAAGCTCTCCAGCGTCGCGCGGGAGGAGCGGGAGATCGGCGCGCTGATCATCGGCAACCTGAACGAGGACGGGTACCTCGAGGAGACTCTGGAGCACATCTCCGAGCTTGCGGAGAGAGACGTCGCGACGGTGGAGCGGGTGCTTCATCGGATTCAGGAGTTCGACCCGGTGGGCGTGGCGGCCCGGGATCTTTCCGAGTGTCTCCTGCTTCAGTTACGCCCCCTCGGCCTAGGCGGATCGACGGTGGAGGAGATCGTCAAGCACCACTTATCGCGCCTCGAGCGGCGCGACTACCGCGGGATCGCGAAGGCGATGGGCGTGGCCGTGGAGAAAGTGGTGGAGGCCGCCAAGGTGATCGCGGATCTCGAGCCCAAGCCGGGGCGCCCCTTCTCGCAGGACGAACCCTTCTACATCACCCCCGACATCTACGTGCACAAGGTCGGCGACGACTACGTGATCGTCCTGAACGAGGACGGGATGCCGAAGCTGCGGATCTCATCCTTCTACAGGGACGTGCTGCACGGCGGGGCGGGCGCCAGCAAGGTGACCCGGGAGTACATCCAGGAGAAGCTCCGGTCGGCCGTCTGGCTGATCAAGTCCATCCACCAGCGGCAACGGACGATCTACAAGGTGGTGAACTCGATCGTGAAGTTCCAGCGGGACTTCTTCGACAAGGGTATCAATTACCTGAAGCCGCTGAACCTCCGCGACGTGGCGGAAGACATCGGTATGCACGAGTCGACGATCAGCCGCGTCACCACGAACAAGTACGTCCACACGCCGCAGGGGATCTACGAGCTGAAGTTCTTCTTCAATAGCGGCATCAGCCTCACGGGGGGCGAGCACGTGGCCTCGGAGGCGGTGAAGGACAAGATCCGCAGGGTGATCCTGTCGGAGAACTCCCGGCGGCCGCTGAGCGACCAGAAGATCGTCGAGATCCTGAAACAGAACAATATCGAAATTGCCCGCCGCACGGTGACGAAGTACCGAGAGATCCTGGGGATCCAGTCGAGCACCAAGCGCAGGGGACTCCCGAACTGAAGGGGTTCCCCGCCTCGCCGCGCGAGGGGCGATCACGGCCGCAACCGGAGCGGGCCGCCGTCACCGCGGGCGTGCCCACCGAAGTCCGCTCGGACCTTCGGTGAGCGCGCCCTTGATGGTTCAGCGCCGGGGGAAGCTCTTGCGGGCCGGGGGCGCCGGCGCGCGGGACGCGGCGGGACGATCCGGACGGAGACGCGCCGACCCATGCGACTGATCGATCTGCTCGATCCGGCGGCCGTGATCCCGGATCTCAAGGGACGGGACAAGAAGGACGTGCTCGACGAGCTGGCCGCCGCCGTCGCGCCCGGGCTCGGCGTTCCGGCCGATCGCGTCGCGCGGGTGCTGGCCGAGCGAGAGAAGCTGGGGAGCACGGGGATCGGCGACGGGATCGCGATCCCCCACGGCAAGATCGAGGGGATCGAGGGGCTCCGTGTCGGCTTCGCGCGATCGATGGCGGGAGTCGACTTCGAGGCCATGGACGGCGGCCCCACCCATCTCTTCTTCGTGCTGATCGCGCCGGAAGAGTCGGTGGGCGATCACCTGAAGATGCTGGCGCGCATATCGCGCATGTTGAAGGAAACCGCTTTCCGGTCGCAGCTCATGAAGGCGGACAACCGGGAAGACATCCTCTCGCTCATCGAGGAAGAGGACGCCAAGCAGTAGCCTGCGCGGGGGGGATCGGTTGGGCGCAAGCACTCCGACCGTCAGCGCCCGGGAGATCCTGGACGCGGCCGACAGGGATCTCGGCCTGCAGGTGCTGGCGGGCGAGGCGGGGCTCGTCAACGCGATCTCGGTCCCCCGGGTGCAGAAGCCCGGCCTGGCGCTCGCGGGCTTCGCGCACCACGTCCAGCCCGAGCGGGTCCAGGTCATGGGCCAGGCCGAGATGGCCTACCTGAAGTCCCTCCCGCCGGCGCGCCGGAGAGACGTTCTCGCCGACCTGCTCCGGCTCCCCATCGCCTGCCTCATCATCACGAACAACCTGACACCACCCCGCCGGCTCGTGCAGGGCTGCGCCGCGAAGCGCATCCCGCTCCTGCGCGCCCGCGTCCCCAGCGGTGTCCTTGTCAGCCGCCTCACGCGCTTTCTCGACGAGCGTCTCGCCGAGCGCACGCGCCTTCACGGCGTGCTCGTGGACGTGTTCGGGATCGGCGTGCTCCTGCGGGGGAAGAGCGGGATCGGCAAGAGCGAGGCGGCGCTCGATCTCCTCACACGCGGTCACCGCCTCGTGGCGGACGACCTCGTCGAGATCCGCAAGGTCGCCCCGAAGCGGCTCCTGGGCACGCGCAACGACCGGCTCGGCTTCCACATGGAGGTGCGCGGGCTCGGGATCATCAACGTGCTCGACCTCTTCGGGATCACGGCCACGCGCGAGCGGCTGCCGATCGACCTGATCGTCCACCTCGTGGACTGGACCAGCGTGCCCAATCCCGACCGGACCGGCCTCGTGGAGCAGCGGGAGAAGATCCTCGACGTGGAGGTCCCGATGGTCTACGTGCTCGTGCGCCCGGGCAGGAACCTCGCCACGATCGTCGAGGTGGCCTCCCGGAACGAGATCCTGAAGAAGCGGGGGACCTACTCCGCGCAGCGTTTCCACGAGCAGGTGCTACGGGACATCGCCCAGGGGGCCCAGGCCGCGGCGAGGGGAGCGGCCCGCAAGCGGACGCCCGGGCACGACGCCCGGCCCCGGGGCGGGAGGTCGCGGCCATGAACGCCGTGCGCATCGTGATCATCAGCGGGCTCTCGGGCTCGGGGAAATCCACGGCGGTGAAGGCGCTCGAGGACCTGGGCTTCTTCTGCGTGGACAACCTGCCGCTCGTGCTCGTGACCACCTTCGCCGACCTCTGCCGGCAGTCGGCGGGGATCGCGAAGGTGGCCCTGGTGGCGGACGTGCGGGAGGGGGAGTTCCTGAAGGATTTCCCCGCGATCCACCAGGAGCTGCGCGAGCGCGGAACGCCGGCGGAGGTGCTCTTCCTCGAGGCGAGCGACGACGCGCTGCTGCACCGATTCCAGGAAACGCGGCGACGGCACCCGCTGGCGCCGGAGGGCGGGGTGCTCGAGGGCATCCGACTGGAGCGGGAGAAGCTCGCCCCCATCCGCCACCGGGCCGATCACGTCCTGGACACCTCCGGGCTCACGGTCCACGACCTGCGCCGGGCGGTGAACCGCCTGTTTACCGGTTCCTCGGAAGGCTTTAGAATGAACGTGAAGCTGGTGTCCTTCGGATACCGCCACGGCCTTCCCGAGCAGGCCGACCTGACGGTGGACGTCCGCTTCTTGCCGAATCCCAACTTCGTCGATGCGCTTCGGCCCCGGACGGGACTGGACCCGGCGGTGGCGGACTACGTCCTGGAGCGGCCCGAGACCCAGACGTTCCTGGCGAAGTTCTGCGATCTCGTCGATTTCCTGGTCCCGCTCTACGAGCGAGAGGGAAAGGCGTACCTCACCATCGGCATCGGCTGCACGGGCGGCCGGCATCGCTCGGTGGTGATCGCCCAGGTCCTGGAGCAGCATCTCCGGCAGAAGGTCGAGCAGGTCACCGTGGAGCACCGCGACATCGGAAAGGCCTGACCGCGCCCGCGCGCGGTCCGGCCGACCGGGGGCTTTTCATGATCGGCGTCGTGATCGTTTGCCATTGCAGTCTCGCCCGCGAATTTCTCAACACGCTCGAGCTGATCGTGGGGCCCGTGGAGGGTTTCCAGGCGGTCCCGATCGAGCCGCAGCAGGACGTCGAGAAGATCCGGACCGAGATCGCGGGGGCGCTTCGCAAGGTCGACACGGGGGAGGGCGCCCTGATCCTCACCGATATGTTCGGCGGGACCCCCTCCAACATCAGCCTCTCCTTCCTCGACGAGGAGCGCGTGGAGGTGATCTCCGGCGTGAACCTCCCGATGCTGATCAAGCTGGCCAGCTTCCGGGAGGGGAAGAACCTGGAGGAGCTGGCCTCCTTCATCAAGGCCTACGGCCAGAAGAACATCTCCATCGCGAGCGAGATCCTCCGGAGCCGGGGAAAGAAGTGATGGAACCCGAGAACGAGAGTCGGACCACCGGAGAGCGGACCCCGTCCGGGACCGAGGTGATCCGGGCGTGCACTATCCGCAACAAGCTCGGGCTCCACGCGCGGGCCGCGGCCCTCTTCGTCCAGACGGCGGGGAAATTCCCCTGCGACATCTATCTCGAGAAGGACGGGATGGAAGTCAACGGCAAGAGCATCATGGGGATCCTCACGCTGGCCGCGAGCAAGGGTTCCGAGGTCCGGGTGCGCGCCGAGGGGGACGCGGCCGGGGCGGCGGTGGACCGGTTGAGCGAGCTGATCGACAACAAGTTCGGAGAGGAGTGACGATTCTCCCCGCAGGATCGCCGACGGGCGGGAGGGCGCGGCCTGGCCTCGCCTCCGCTCCCCGGAGTGGGCCATGACGGACGCCCGAAGCCAGATCGTGCTCACGGGGATCGACGCGTCGCCGGGCATCGCCATCGGCGAGGCCTACGTCGTCGACCGGAGCGAGCTGGCAATACCCGAGTACGAGGTCGCCCCGGAGGTCGTGGAGGCGGAGGTCGCCCGCTTCCACCACGCGCTCGAGAAGTCCAAGGAGCAGCTCCTCAAGGTGAAGGAGCGGATCTCCGCGGTCCAGGGCCTCGATCACCTCTTCATCATCGATACCCACCTGATGATCCTCGAAGACGTCATGATCGTCGACGAGACCATGCGGAACATCCGCGAGCAGCGCGTGAACGCGGAGCAGGCCCTTCGCATGGTCGTGAATCGCGTCGCCGCCCTCTTCAGCACCATCGACGACGAGTACATCCGCGAGCGCCGGAGCGATCTCGATTACGTGGCCGATCGCGTGATGCGCAACCTCACCGGAGAGAAGCAGGAGGTCGCGCCGAAGCCCCGCGGCGAGATGATCCTCGTGGCGCACGACCTCTCGCCCGCGGACGCCGCGCTCCTCGACAAGACGACCATCATCGGGTTCGTCACCGACGTGGGAGGCAAGACGTCGCACACGGCGATCATGGCCCGCTCGCTGGAGATCCCGGCGGTCGTGGGCCTGGAGAGCATCACGCGGATCGTCAAGGCGGGCGACCTCCTGATCGTGGACGGCTTCACCGGCGTCACCCGGATCAACCCCGACCCGCGAACGCTCGATCAGTACCGCCGCAAGCGGGAGGAGTACCTCTCCCTCGAGAAGGAGCTGCTCAAGTACACCGATCTCCCCGCGGAGACCCGGGACGGGTACCTCATCCAGCTCGTGGGAAACGTGGAGATGGTGGAGGAGATCCCCTCGCTCTTGGCCCACGGCGCGACGGGGATCGGGCTGTACCGGACCGAGTTCCTCTACATGAACCGGGACGATCTGCCGAGCGAGGACGAGCATTACCGGGTCTACCGCGAGGTGATCGAGCGCGTCGCGCCCCACCCCGTCGTGATCCGGACCCTCGACATCGGCGGCGACAAGTTCTCGAGCCCCCTCGATCTCGCCCCCGAATCCAA
>JBGPLH010000116.1:0-8923 GCA_041486365.1 Thermodesulfobacteriota bacterium
AGTCATGGCCGCCGTGGTGATCCTCTCGATCGCGCTCGTCTCGCTCCTGAATGCGAACAACCAGAGCGTCCTCCTCAAGGGGCGGGCGCAGAACGTGACGACGGCCACGCTGCTCGCCCGCGAGAAGCTCTCGGAGATCATGATCGATCCGAGCAGCCTGGAGGAGAGCCAGAAGGGCGACTTCGGCGATCGCTTCCCGTACTGGCGCTGGGAAGTGACGGCCGAGGACGAGGACGTTCCCTTCGACTTCGGAGGCTTCTCGTCCGATCAGGAACGCCGCAGCCAGGGAGGCGCGGGCGGGGCCTCCGCGGGCGCGAAGCGCGCGGATACGACCGGCGCGAAGGAAGAGCAACCGGGGACGAGGAAGATCACGCTGACGATCTCCTGGCCCGAGGGAACGAAGGATACTTCCTTCACGCTCACCGAATACGTGGCGCGCCTCGTGGCGCTCTCGTCCCCGACCGGGGCCGGCGACACACCCGGGGGAAACACCGGCTCGCTCTCCTCCCCGGCCACGAGCGAGAAGAAGGCGCTCCCGACCGCGACCCCGGCGCCGTCCAGCGGGTCGCGATGAAGCGGAACGGATTCACGTTGATCGAAGTGCTCGTCTCCCTGGTGATCAGCGCGATCGTCCTCGCCGCGGTATACGCGTCCTTCACGGCGGTGATGGAGACGCGCCGCCGGGTGGAGGCGGGATCGAACATCGACATGGAGGCGAGATTCGTCCTGACCCGCCTCTCGCGCGAGATCGAGAGCGCGTTCCTTGTGAAGCGGGCGCAGGACGCGCCGCCTGAGTCCCGTTACACGGTCTTCTCCGGATCGCAGTCGGAGGTCGCCGGCCTCCCGGGGGACCGGGTCTCGTTCAGCGCCTTTGCGCACACGAAGCGCGGCGTGGACGCGAAGGAGTCGGATCAGGCGGTCATCGAATACACGACGGAGGAAAACGAGCCCGGCCCGGAGGACCTCGGCGGAGCCGGTGCCGCCCGGGGACAGGATGACGGCGTGCCGAGCCTGGCGCTGCTGCGCCGCGAGTGGCGGCGGATCCCCTCTCCCCGGGACACGCAGCGGATGGAGCCGAAGGCGATCGCGCTGGTGGACCGCATCCGGGGTTTCCGCGTGCGCTTCCGCGACGCGGAAGGCGAGTGGTCCGAGCGCTGGGACTCCACCGAGGTCCGCACGCTCGACCTGCTGCCGACCGCCGTGGAGATCACCCTCACGCTGCGGGACGGCAGCGGACGCGACCGCGATTACGTGACGGTGGCCTCCCCGCGAATCGCCCCCTTCGAGCGCCAGACGCCCCAGGGCGCAGATCAGGGAACCGCGCTTACCACGCAAATGGGTGAGACGGCGACGGGCGACGGGACGGCGCAGAAGCCCGCGGGTAGCCCGGCCACCCGTGGCGGGGGCGGGCGATGAGGTTCCGCGACGAGGGCGGCGTGGCGCTGCTCATGGTGCTCCTGGTCATCTCGCTGCTCACGGCGGTGGTCGTCGACTTCAGCTTCCAGACCCGTCTGGACGCGCGGATCGCCGCGAACGTGCGGGATGATCTCCGGGCGGAGACGATCGCGCGCTCGGGCTTCCAGATGGCGCTCGCCGTGCTGAACAAGGACGCCCTGTCGGACAAGCCGAGCACCCCCGCGGCGACGAACGAGGGCGCGGTGAGCGAGCTGCTCAACCAGGCGCGCCGCCAGGCGTCCCAGGCACAGCAGGGAGAGGGAAAGGCGCAGGCAAACGCGGGCGTCGATTCGCTCATGGATCCCTGGGCCCGGATGGACTATCTGCGCCTTCCGCTCGGGCGGGGGGAGTCGCTTGACGTGCGGGTGACCGATCTCGCCGGCCTGATCGATCTGAACGCGATCATCACGGTGAACCAGGCGGGCCAGCCGTCGCTCAACCAGCCGGTTTTCGACGAGCTCGTGATGCTGATCACCGCCGCGCGCGAGGCGCAGCATCTGGGGAAGGAGGACACCGGCGGGGAGGAGATGAGCCCGGAGGAGATCGCCTACGCGATCGCCGACTGGGTCGATCCGGACGAGATCCGGATCGCCGACGGCGGCTTCGAGGACGAATCCTACAACAGCCTCCCCGAGCCTTACTCCTCCAAGAACGGCCCTTTCGACTCGGTCGCGGAAGTCCAGCTCGTGGCCGGCGTGGACGACAGGCTCTACGAGGCGATCCGGAAGTACCTGACGGTGTATCCCTGGACCGGCGGAGGGGCGATCAACCCGAACACGGCGCCGGCCGGCGTGCTCGCCTCGATCCGGGTGCGGGAGAACGCCGCGATCGAGGCGCCGGAGCCCCTCACCCAGGACCGGGTCCAGGCCATCCTCGACGCGCGGGAGAAGGGGACCGTCCTGGGCAGCGACCAGGACCTGAAGGAGCTGCTCGATCTCGATGCGGCGGCGGTTTTCAGCCCGTCGCTGGTCTACGGGGGCAACACCTTCCAGGTGGACGCATCCGCCACCGTGAATGGAACGCTTTGCCGCCTGCACGCCGTGGTGGACCGCGGCGGGGACAAGCCGACGATTCTCTACTGGCGGATCGACTGAAAGAACCTGATAAGATGGCGCCGGTCTCCCGCGGGGGCGGGGGCCGATCGTCCACAGGGAGACTCTCTTGTACGGTCAAGTGCTCGGACTGGACATCGGTAGCTGGAGCTTGAAGGGCGTCGTGGCGCGCGGCGGACTCGGCCGATTCGAAATCCTTCGCTACACGGGTGAGGTCCTCCGCGAGGAAGGCGCCTCGGAGATCGGCGATCCGGCGGCCGCCCTCTCCCACGCCCTGTCCCTCTTCCGCGACATCCACCGCCTGGCCGGGATGGATCCGATCTGCACCCTGCCGGGTCCCATGACCTCCACCCGCCGGCTCTCCCTCCCCTTCTCCGATCCGAAGAAGATCCGCCAGACGGTCCCCTTCGAGGTGGAGTCGCAGGTTCCCTTCGGGATCGACGAGATCGTGCTCGACTACCAGGTACTCGAGACGGCGTCCGAGGGGGCCGACGTGCTGGTGGGCCTGGCCCGGCGCGAGCTCATCGCGCGGCACCTCCGGCTGCTCGAGGACGCGGGCCTCGATCCCCGGATCCTCGAGCTGGACGCGCCCTCGCTCGCGAACCTGGCCCCCTTCATCGAGAACGCAGACGGCTTCGCGTTCCTCGCCGACGTGGGCCACGCGAAGACCGCGCTGTGCGCCCTCAGCGGACGCAAGCTTCACTCGGCGCGCACGCTGCCCTTGGGGGGCCTCGCGCTCACGCTTGCGCTCGCCGACGACCTGCGCGTCGAGCGCGGGGAAGCCGAGCGGCGAAAGCACGAAGCGGGGCTCGATCTGCTTCACCCTTCGCACCCGGCCTTCGCCCGCGCGCTGGACCGGTTCGTCCGCGAGATCGACCGCACCTTCACCGCGCCCGAGAACGCCCGCATCGGGCGCCCCGACCGCATCGTCCTGTTCGGCGGGAGCGCGCGCATGCGGGGGCTCTCGGAATTACTGCAGGAGCGGCTCGGCATCCCGGTGGAGGCGCCCGTCTTCCGCGCCGATGAGCGTTTCGCCTGGCGCCCGAACGCGGAGGAGGCGCTCGTGGGGGCCGCCGCGCTCGCCCTGGCGCTTCGCGGCGTCCTGCGTCCGCCGCTGTCTCGCCTCAACCTCCGCCAGGAGGAGTTCGCCTACAGGCGTGATTTCACCGTGCTGCGCCGCCGGTTCCTGCCGACCGTCTCGATCGCGGGGGCGCTGCTCCTCCTGGTCCTGGTGAACATCGGCGTGATCATGGTGCAGGACCGGCGGCAGATAGCGAAGCTCGACGCGCAGATGGCGGAGATTTTCCGCCAGACGCAGCCGGGCGTGACCCGGATCGTGGACCCCCTCTCGCAGATGCGCTCCGGTGTCTCGGAGATGCAGCGTCGCGCGCAGGCGCTGGGGATTTACGGCGCAAACGTCACGGCGCTGGGCGTGCTGCGGGAGATTTCCAGCCGGGTGCCAACGGGGGTTGACGTCACGATCACGGATCTCTCGATCGACGAGGCCCGCATCCGCGTGCACGGCAGCACGCCGAGCTACGAGCTGGTAGACCGGCTGAAGTCGGATCTCCAGCAGGTCTCCTTCTTCCGCGAAGTGAACGTGGCCGACGTGAAGACGGATCGCGACGGAGGGAAGAGTTTCAATCTCACGATCACGATGGGGACGCCGGGCGCCCCCGTCGCGCCCGCGGGCACGGCCCCGCGGCGCCGGGGGGCGTGACGTGGCGATCAAGCGGGCGGCGGAGGTGCTTGAACAGGTCCGGGGGGCGCAGGCGAAGGCGGCCGAGTTCCTCGACAAGCGCACGCCGCGCGAGCGGCAGATGCTCGCGCTCATGGCCGTCGCGGTCGGTCTGTGGCTGCTCTACTGGCTCGTGCAGGGGCTGATCCTGGCTCCGATGGAGGGTGCGAAGCGCACGATCGCGGCCAGGGAGGTGGCGCTGCGGCAGATGCGGATCCTCCAGTCCGACTACCGGCGCGTGCAGGGGCAGGTCTCGCTCCTGGAGTCGCAGATCCGCTCCGGCCAGCAGGGCAACGTGCTCTCGATGCTCGAGGAGATGGCCAACGAGGTCCAGATCAAGGACAAGATCACCTCGATGGACCCGCGCAGCACGCCGCCCAACGACGTCTATCGCGAGAGCGTGATCGAGGTGCGACTCCAGCAGGTGAACCTGAAGCAGCTCGTCGACTACCTGTTCAAGATCGAGAACTCGGGCTCGTTCCTGAAGATCAAGCGCCTGCGACTGAAGACGCGCTCCGACGACCCGGGCCACCTCGACGTGACCTTCCGCGTCTCGAGCTTCGAGCCGATCAACCCCGCGCCCGCGGGGGCCCCGGGCGCGCCCCGCCCGCCCGTGGAGGCGGCGCGCTGACGGCGGCGAAGATCTAGACGAAGCCCCGGGACCTTCCCCACCGGAGGATCAGCAGCATCACGCCCGTCTCGTACAACTCCTCGGCGAGGAAGAAGACGCCGAACCAGAAGAAACCTTCCGAATCAGTCAACCGCCCGATCGCGATAGACGAGAAGGCCGCCGAGACGATGAACGCCCGGATGCCCCGGACCAGGACCAGGGGCGCTCCGTCCCCCTCGGGCCGTCGCAGCACTCCGTAGATCCGGGGAATGCCGTACGCCGCAGCGAGAACGGCAAGAACGCCGAGCATGCAGACCAGAAGCTCCTCGCGGATCCCCATGCGGCTCCCTCTTCCCCTCGATAAAAAACTAGGCTCCAGGGCGGGGGCCGGCAAGGGTCGCGAACACCTTGCGTCCGATTCCAGGGATGGGTCAGTATCCGCCCGGGGGCCCGAGGGAGGTCAGGTCATGGAATTCCTGAGTCGCCTGCAACTTTACTTTCGCGGCGAGAAGACCGAGAGCGCCGTCCTGCTGGTGGTCTCCCTCGGGCTTCTCGCCGGCGCCATCCTTCTCGCGTTCTGGGTGCGACAGCCGTTCACCCGGGGTCTCGGCGCGGTGCTGCTTCTCGCCGGGCTGATCGGCGTCACGGTCGCGGGGACCGTCTTCTTCCGGACGGACGCCCAGGTTGCGCAATTGAGGGCCCTCCATGAATCGAGCCGGGCCGACTTCGCGCAGATCGAGGCCCGCCGGATGGACAAGGTGGTCGCGAGCTTCCGCTTCTACCGGTTCATGTACATCCTGGCGGGCGTCGCGGGCGTGTTGCTCGTCTCGCTCACGGCCCGTCCCGCCCTGCACGGCGCCGCGGTCGGCCTGTTCCTCTTCGCGGCCATGGGGTTCACGATCGACCACTACGCGGAGGAGCGCGCCAGGTGGTACGCGGCGGAAGTCCACGCCCAGGGGGCTCCAGACTAGACGTTCTCCGCTACGGCGATCCGGGCCTTGCGCCCATGGAAGCAGACCCGGCGCGCGGGGCGACGTCGCGGCGGGAAAAAGAAAGGGCCTGGAGATCCCTCTCCAGGCCCCGTTCCAATATGTAGGTCCGCGTGGGCCCTCGCCCTCGCGGATCAGACCCGATCCAGGCTCTGCTTCAGGTCCGCGACGATGTCCTCGACGTTCTCGATGCCGATCGAGAGACGCACAAGGGCGTCGGCGATGCCGAGATCGCGCCAGCCCTCGGGCCCGAGCTCGTAGTAGGACATGAGCGCCACGTTCTCGACGAGACTCTCCACACCCCCAAGGCTCGGGGCGATCTTCGGTATCCGCAGCCGGTCGATGAAGGCGTTGGAGTCCGCGAAGGTGCCGTCGATCTCGAACGATACGACGCCCCCGAACCCGTGCATCTGATCGCGCGCCACCTTGTAGTTCGGATGGCTCTCGAGCCCCGGATAGTACACGCGCTTCACCTTCGGGTGCGTCTCCAGGAACCGCGCCACCGCCATCCCGTTCTCGTTGTGCCGCGCCATCCTGAGCTCGAAGGTCTTGAGCCCGCGCAGGAGCAGGTACCCCGCGTGCGGATCGAGCACGCAGCCGAGGATCCCCTGCAGGTCCCGGATCCCGGCGACCAGCGGCCCCGGCCCCGTGATGGCGCCCGCGAGGAGATCGTTGTGCCCCCCGAGGTACTTCGTGCCGCTGTGGATCACGAGGTCCACGCCGAAGTCCAGCGGCCGCTGGTTGTAGGGCGTGGCAAAGGTGGAGTCGATCAGCACCTTCACGCCCTTCTCACGGCCGATCTTCACCACGGCCGGGAGGTCCACGACGCTCAGGTAGGGGTTCGTCGGCGACTCGGTGAGAATGAGCCGTGTCTCGGGGCGGATGAGCGTCGCGATCTTCCGGTAGTCGCTCGGCTGGACGAGCGAGGTCTCCACGCCGTAGCGCGCCAGCAGCGTGGTGCAGAACTGCCGCGTACGCCGGTAGCACTCGTCGGTGAGAATCATGTGGGCGCCGGGCGCGAGCAGCGCGAGCAGCGTCGTGGTGACCGCGCTCATCCCCGACGGGAAGACGAGCGCGTCCTCCGCATGGTCGAGCGCGGCAAGCTTCGACTCCGCGGCACGCAACGTCGGGTTGCCGTAGCGGCCGTACTCGTCCCGGACGATCCGGTTTTCCTTGAAGTCGAGGAGTTCCGCCGAGTCGCGGAACGTGTAGGTGCTGGTCTGGACGATGGGCTGCGTGAGGGAGCCGTAGGGCTTCTCGGCCTCCTCCCCCGCGTGGACCGAGCGGGTGCCGAGCCCCGGGTCTCCGGGTCGGCGTTCGGGCGGGTTGCCATTTCCCTGGGATGGCCTGTCGGACATGATGCGCCTCGTGCATGAACGGCATCCCCGCCGCGCACGCTCATGCGCCGCGCGGAGCGGATCGCCGGTTGAACGGGCCGACCTGTTGAGCCGGAGCGACCGGGTCGGTCCGGGCGAACAGCTCGCCCGGGGGCCGGAGGGGCGCGCAAGGGGCTAAAAAAAGGCCCCGTGCTGCAAAGCAAGAGGCGTCTGACGGGGTGTCTCAAGACCTCAGCTTCTT
This sequence comes from Thermodesulfobacteriota bacterium, assembly GCA_041486365.1. Lineage (GTDB taxonomy): Bacteria > JAUYMQ01 > JAUYMQ01 > JAUYMQ01 > JAUYMQ01 > JBGPLH01. The sequence goes on from JBGPLH010000116.1 coordinate 7,423, forward strand.
AGCACTTTTTATAGTGGCTGCAAGATGCCCCAAATCAATCCACTTGGCCTTCGAGCCTATCACGGGAGGCAGGGGTGTCAACAGGTAGTTTTACCCCAGCCGATACCTCGCCGCGATCGGGTACCGCCGCCCGATGCCGAAGGCCTTGCCGGTCACCCGGAGGCCCGGTGCGGCCTGCTGCCGCTTGTACTCGTTCGTGCGGATCATCTTGAAGACGCGCTCCACGATCGACCGATCGAACCCGCGCTCGACGATCTCCTCCGCCGGCAGGCTCTCCTCGATCGCGGCCTCGAGGATCGGGTCGAGCACCTCGTAGGGCGGGAGCGTGTCCTGGTCGGTCTGGTCGGGCCGGAGCTCGGCCGACGGCGGCTTCGTGAGGCAGGCCGCCGGGATGACCTCCCGCTCGCGGTTCACCTCCCGCGAGACGGCGTACACGGTCGTCTTGGGGAGATCGTTGATCACCGCCAGCCCGCCCGCCATGTCGCCGTAGAGCGTGCAGTAGCCCACCGCCAGCTCGCTCTTGTTCCCCGTCGAGAGCACGAGATGGCCTTGCTTGTTCGAGAGCGCCATCAGGATGTTCCCCCGGATGCGCGCCTGGAGGTTCTCCTCCGTCGCGTCGGCCGGGAGACCCCCGAATTGCGGCTGGAGCTCGTCGAGGAACGTGCGGAAGGTCTTCTCGATCGGGATCACCTGGTAGTGGATCCCCAGGTTCTCCGCGAGCGCCTTCGCGTCGGTGAGGCTTCCCTGGGACGAGTAGGCCGAGGGCATCGAGACGCCCCAGACGTTCCCGGGGCCGAGCGCGCGGGCCGCGATGACGGCCACCAGCGACGAATCGATCCCGCCCGAAAGCCCGACGACGGCCGAGCGGAAGCCGCACTTGTGCGCGTAGTCGCGCGTGCCCAGAACGAGCGCTTCGAGCAGGCTCTTCTCGGTGCTCCCCAGCGGGCGGCGCATGTCGCCTATTCCCGTGTCGAGATCCCAGAGGATCAGGTCCTCCTCGAAGGCTGAAGCGTGCGCGGCCACCCGGCCTCGCCGGTCCACGGCGAAGCTTTCGCCATCGAAGACGAGGCTGTCGTTCCCGCCGACGAGGTTCACGTACACCGACGGGATTCCGTGCTCCCGCGCCACGCGCTCGAAGATGCGCTGCCGGTGGGAGAGCTTTCCCACCTCGAAGGGCGAGGCGGAGAGGTTCAGGATCACCTCCGCGCCCTGCCGGGCCAGCTCCGCCACCGGATCCTTCCGGTACAGTCTCCGTCCCGAGAAGCTCTCCTCCGCCCAGGCGTCCTCGCACACCGTGACACCCAGCCGCCGTCCGCGAAACTCCTTCACCCGCACCGTGGTGGCCGGCTCGAAGTAGCGCACCTCGTCGAAGACGTCGTAGTTGGGCAGGAGGCACTTCGCGGTGAGGGAGCGGACGCGGCCGCCGTCGAGCAGCGCGGCCGCGTTGAGCACGCGGCGTCCGGGCTGGCGTGGATTCGGCACGGCGACTCCGACGAGGACG
>JBGPLH010000117.1:0-8907 GCA_041486365.1 Thermodesulfobacteriota bacterium
CGGTCCTGGCGGCGGAAGCCGGCGTGAGCGATGAAGCCGTGCTGCTCGCGGCGGTGCTCCACGACACGGTGGAGGACACGGAAACCACCTTCGAGGAGCTGGAGCGGCGGTTCGGGCGGGCGGTCCGCGTCCTCGTGGCCGAGGTGACCGACGACAAGTCCCTGCCGAAGCAGGAAAGGAAGGATCTCCAGATAGCCCACGCGCGTGCGGCCAGTGCCGGCGCCCGGCAGGTCAAGATCGCCGACAAGATCTGCAATATCCGCGACATCGCCGAAAACCCGCCGGCCGACTGGCCCCTCGATCGCAAGCGCGAGTATCTGGTGTGGGCGGAGAGGGTCGTCGAGGGGTGCCGCGGAGTCAATCCACGACTGGACGCCGCGTTCGACGGCGCGCTCTCCAAAGCGCGGCGTGTGCTGGGCGTCGAGGAGTGACCCGCGCCCGATGAATCGCCGGAGGGACACTGCAGATCCGGTCCCTCGCGCGGGAGACGTCAGGTCCGCGAGATCATCGCGCAGCGGCTCTCGATGCGAAGCAACGGGAGCGATGCGCGGAGAAGGAGGGCTTGTCGGCCCCATGAAACCTCTTCGTCGCTGCGGATGGCCCCGCACGGATCTTTCCATCGCCTACCACGACCGCGAGTGGGGCGTGCCCGCCCACGACGATCGGACGCACTTCGAGTTCCTGGTTCTCGAGGGAGCACAGGCGGGCCTCTCCTGGGAGACGATCCTCGCGAAGCGCGAACGTTACCGGCACGTCTTCGCGGCCTTCGATCCCGTACGCGTGGCCCGCTTCACGCCGGAGCGCATCGGGCGGCTCCTGAAGGACCCCGGGATCGTTCGCAACCGCCTCAAGGTCGAGAGCGCGGTTCGTAACGCGCGGGCCTTCCTCGCGGTCCAGCGGGAGTTCGGCTCCTTCGACACCTGGGTCTGGCGCTTCACCGGAGGGCGCCCGATCGTGAACCGGCGGCGCTCGATCCGGGAGATACCGGCCCGCACTGCCGTGTCCGACGCGCTGAGCGAAGCCCTGCGCGAGCGCGGCTTCCGATTCGTGGGTTCGACAATCTGCTATGCGCACATGCAGGCCGTCGGTATGGTGAACGACCACACGATCGACTGCTTCCGCTACCGGCAGGTGCAGGCGCCCGCGCGCGGGCAACATCCAGGTAACTGATCGCCGGGAGACACGTCCCATGAACGTGACGCTTCGGGAAGGCAGGACCGAGGACGCGCAGGCATGCGGCGCCATCGCCTTCGAGGCCTTCAAGGCCGTCGGCGAGGCGCACCGGTTTCCCCCTGATTTTTCATCGGCCGAAATTGCCACCCGGCTCCTGGAGGGGCTCCTGTCCCATCCCCGCTTCCACGCCATCATCGCCGAGGCGGATGGGCGGATCGTGGGCAGCAACTTCGTCGACGAGCGGTCGATGATCGCCGGCATCGGGCCCATCTCGGTCGATCCCGCCCTGCAGAGCAGTTCCATCGGCCGTCGTCTCATGCAGCGCGCACTGGATCGCGTCGCAGTGAGGCACTTCGCGGGCGTGCGGCTGGTGCAGGCCGCTTACAACACCCACTCGCTGTCCCTGTATGCGAAGCTCGGCTTCGACGCCCGCGACGCCCTGTCGACCCTGCAGGGCCCGCCCCTCGAGATGCACTTCCCGGGATTCGCCGTCCGACCGGCGACCGAGGAGGACCAGGCCGCATGCAATCAGCTCTGCCTTCGTGTCCACGGGCACGACCGCAGCGGCGAAGTGCTGGAAGCGATCCACCGGGGAACCGCGCGCCTGGTCGAGCGCCGCGATCGGGTCACGGGATATGCGACGTCGGTGGGGTGGTCCGGTCACGCCGTCGCGGACACGAACGAGGATCTCAAGGCGCTGATCGCGGACGCCGTGAAGTTCCACGGCCCCGGCTTCCTCGTCCCCACGCGCAACGGCGAGCTGCTCCGCTGGTGTCTCGCGCACGGACTTCGCCTCGTTCAGCAGATGACGCTCATGGCCATCGGTTTCTACGAGGAGCCGAAGGGCGCCTGGCTACCCTCGGTGCTCTACTAGCGCGAGCGCGTCACGCGCCGGCGGGACGGCTGCGGCCGCGCCTCCGGACGAACCAGGAACAGAAGAGATGACCGATCATCGGGCCCGCGCGCGGGCACTGGCGGATGAAGCGCTTCGGCGGGGAGACGCCGTCGGGTGGTTCGAGACGCTCTACCGGGAGGTGGACGGCGACTGGGCACGCATTCCCTGGGCGGATCTGAGTCCGAACCCGCACGTGGCTGAATGGCTCGCCGCGGACCTGGGCGATCGATCGGCGAGGACCGCGCTGGTGGTCGGGTGCGGTCTCGGAGACGACGCCGAGGCGGTGGCCGCCCGCGGCTATCGCGTGGTTGCCTTCGACGTGGCGCCGACGGCCATCGAGGGCTGCCGGCGGCGTTACCCGGAGACGCGGGTCGAGTACCGGGTTGCCGATCTCTTCGATCCTCCCTCCGACTGGGCGGGCGGCTTCGATCTCGTGGTGGAAGTGAACACGCTCCAGGTGCTTCCGGACGCGCGGCGCGTGCAGGCGATGGGACGGATAGCGGACTTCGTGGCGCCGGGAGGAACCCTGCTCGTGGTGGCGCGGGGTCGCGAGGAGAACGATGAGCCCGGCCGGATGCCCTGGCCCCTCACCCGGCGGGAGCTTCGGGCGTTCGCCGACGCGGGACTCGTGGAAGGGCGCTTCGAGGATTTCCACGACGATGAGACGCCGCCGGTGCGGCGTTTCCGGGCGACCTGGTGCCGTCCCGGCGAGGGTCGCGCCTCCGTGGATGCCGGAAGCGGGCGGCGTGGGAAAAGGAACGCGGCCGACAGGAGACCGCGCGAGAGAGATCCCATGGCAGACGACGGAAACGAGGACGCGGCATCCCGGCCCGTGCTGGAGGTCCCCCCCGAAGCCCGGCGGACCCTGCTCGAAATCGCGCGACGGGCGATCGCGTCGTTCCTCGACAGGGGCGAGATCCCGCCCTGGCGCACCGAATCGCCCGAGCTGCTCCAGCCGCGCGCGACGTTCGTCACGCTGTGGCGGCGCGAGGTGGACGAGCTGCGCGGCTGCCGGGGCGAGCCCTTCGCACGGCGGCCGCTGATCGAGTCCGTGGTGCACATGGCCATCGCGTCGGCCACGGACGATCCGCGGTTCCCGCCCGTGACCATCGAAGAAGTCCCCGGCCTGCGAATAGGTATCAGCGCGCTCACGCCCATCGCGCCCATTCGGCCCGAGGAGATCGAGGTCGGACGTCACGGGCTCCTGATCGTCCGCGGCCGCGATGCGGGATTGCTCCTCCCGGAGGTTCCGGCGCGGTATGGATGGAGCCGGAAGGAGTTCCTGAGCGGGATCTGCGAAAAGGCCGGCCTGCCGGAAGGCGCGTGGCAGGCCATGGGCGTTGAGTTGTACGGCTTCGAGACGGAGGAGTGGTCGGAGGAAGGCTGACGACAAAACGCCCGGAGACTACCTCCGGGCGGTTGCGTAGGCGGGGCAGGCGCCCAGCATCCTGGAAGTGCGAAGCCAGTCGTCGTCGGGGTAGTAGGCGAAGACGAGCGACCCGCCCTTGATGTGATCGATCACGCGGCAGGCCACCTGCGGGGCCAGCGCCGGACAGCCCCAGCTCAGGCCCAGCCGGCCCTTCCGGCGCGCGAACTCCTCGCTCGCATACGCGGCCGCGTGGATGACGATGTTGCGCTCGTAGGCGAGGTCGTTGATCCCGGGCTCCAGGCCGTGCAGCCGGAGCGAATAGCCGTGCCGGCCGTTGTAGGTGTCGCCCGTCAGGAAGAGGCCGAGGCTGGACGCCCGGCTGCCGGGATCGTTGGAGAACCGCGTCGGCACCCTGCCCCCGCTCCCCGCCCCGTGCGCCACGAGCTCCTCGAAGAGCAACCGTTTCCGGCGCAGATCGAAGACCCACATCCGGGGCTCGGTGGAGGGACGGGAGTAGTCGATCACCGTGAGGGTGTCGCCTTCGCCGATCCCCCGGCTCCGGGCGCAGGAGGCGGCGTCGAGCGCCAGCCGAAGGACCTTCGGATCAAGCTCCGGCGCATCGGCCGCGAGCGCCATCAGGGCGGACACGCCCCGCGGCGTCTCCGCGCCGGACGACCCCGCGGAACGGGGCATAGCGAAGAAGGATGCCAGAAGGGCGAGTGCGAGAACCCTTGCTCCGGCGGTGATCCTCGGGCGATGCGATCTCACGGCCCCCCCTCTCCGATCTTGTCGGCCCCTCTGCGGTGGGACCTGAGGTGCGTCTCGCGCCGCCCGGAGCGTGGGCCACGATGAGATGGATCCGGATTGCCGGGAAGAATCGGGTCCGGTCGCGCCCCCTGCGCCGAACCGGGTCGAATGGGGACGTCCCTCATACCACAGTCCGGGATGCGGCGCCACAAACCAGGAGCCGATCGCGCACACGCGGCGCGCGATCCGCCCGACCCGGATGCGCGGGTCACGCCTGTTGAAAAGCTTGCGCGCGTCGCAGTCGCCCGAAAGAGCACGCTTTCGCCCGGTGCGACGCAGGGCGGAGCGCAGTCTGTGCGACAACGGGGACCCGGTCAGGGATAGGCATCGAAACCCCGGCGCCCGCGTCCGCGAGGCCGCTGGCAAGGCGCCGAACGATCGCTTAGGTTGGGTTCCCCCCGAGGGCGCCCGGGGCAGAACCGCGGCCATCAGGCGGGGTCGGAATGAACATCAAGGTGAAGGATCTCATGTCGGGACGGGTCGTTCTCGCGCGGCCGCACGATACGGTGGAGCATCTGCGCGGCGTGATCAAGCGAAACCGCATTCACGCCATTCCCGTGGTGGACGCCGACGGCGCGCCGGCGGGCATGGTCTCGAGCGCGGACCTCGCGGACGATCTGAAGGCGGGGACGCCCGTGAGCGGGGTCATGACGGAGAAGGTGTACGTCGTTCCCCAGTACGAGGACGTCGCCATCGCGGCGCGGATGATGCGCAATCATCGGATTCACCATCTCGTCGTCACCCACGAGAAGCAGGTCGTCGGCATCCTGAGCTCGCTCGATCTCCTGAAGCTCGTCGAGGATCACCGCTTCGCCATGAAGGGAGCGCCCACCGCGTCTTCACGCAAGAGTGCGAAGCGGCAGTAGGAGCAGGCATCGTGCATGACACGCTGAAGCCGGGCATCACCCACGCGCTCACGTTCCGCGTCCCGGAGACCAAGACGGTCGCGGCGCTCTACACGGAGTCCCCCGAGTTCCAGCAGATGCCCAAGGTGTTCGCCACCGGCTTCATGGTGGGGCTCATCGAGTGGGCGTGCGTGCAGGCCATCAACCCCCACCTCGACTGGCCCGACGAGCAGACCGTCGGCACGCATGTGAACCTCACCCACACGGCCGCGACGCCGCCCGGGATGGCGGTGACCGTCACGGTGAGCCTCGCGCGGGTCGAGGGACGCAAGCTCGTGTTCCACGTTTCGGCCCGTGACGAGGTCGATGCGATCACCGAGGGGACCCACGAGCGGTTCGTGATCGACGCGAAGCGCTTCAACGCCCGTGTCGCGGACAAGGCGCGGAAGAATCGGTGACCTCGATGAGCACGGGATCCGGACCCATCCGCTTCTACTTCGATTACATCTCGCACAACGCGTACCTCGGGTGGGCCCGGATCCACGATCTCGCCGCACGCTACGGGAGGTCCGTGGAAAGCGTGCCGGTGCTCTTCGCCAGCCTGCTGGAGGCGCACGGCCAGCTCGGACCGGCCGAGGTGCCGCCGAAGATCGTCTGGATGGTGAAGAACGTGATGCGAAAGGCCGTGACGCTGGGCGTGCCGCTCCATCCGCCCGCGCACCATCCGTGGAACCCACTGCTCTCGCTCCGGGTCTCGTCGCTGCCCATGCCGGAGGAAACGAGGCACCGGCTCATCGATGGCCTCTTCCGGGCCGCGTGGGTGAGCGAGCTGCACATCAGCGAGCCGGAGATCGTCGCGCGACTTGCGGAGGAGGCGGGTCTCGAGGGGCGAGCTGCGGTCGAGGATGCACAGCGTCCGGAGGCAAAGGAACGCCTGCGCCGCCAGACCGACGACGCCATCGCGGAGGGGGTCTTCGGCGTCCCCACGATGACCGTGGACGGCGAGCTGTTCTGGGGTTTCGACGATTTCCCCTGGCTCGAGCGCTTCCTCGCGGGGACGGATCCCCTGCGGCCGGAGATGCTCGAGGAATGGACGAAACCCGTCACGCCCTCGGCGGAGCGGCCGCGGGAGAAGCGGGGGCGCGGGCGATGATTGGAATCTGGAGCGCCCACGCCGGGACCTTCCTGGTGATCCTCGCCATCGCCACGCTGCTCCTCCTGGGCCTCCCGATGTTCTTCTGGCCACTCCGGTGGGCCGCGGCGCTGGGCTGGCGGATCCCGGAACACACGCATCTCGCCATCTACTTCGGTCGTTGCCTCGGGAGCGTGGTCCTCGTGCTGGGTGTCTTCGCCTTCCGGGCGGCGTCCACGCCGTCGGTTCAGCCGTTCTTCTTCGACATGCTGCTCGGCGCCTCCGGTGTCATGGTGATCGTGCACGCATGGGGCGCGATCCGGCGGATCCAGCCGCTCAGCGAGACGATCGAGATCGCCTTCTGGCTGGCGCTCTTCGGTCTGGGCCTGCTGTTTTATCCCACCGCCTGAGGCGCTGATCCGGCGCCGGGGCTCGAGAGCGCATGGCTTCGAGCACGATTTACCACCTCGTCCCGCGCAGCGAGTTCCAGGCGGGTGTGAAGGACGGCCTCTACGCGCCCCGCCGCTTCGCCCAGGACGGCTTCGTCCACTGCGCGGAGCGCGGGAGCGTGCTCGCCGTGGCCGGGGATTACTTCGCCGACCTGGGGGAGCCCCTGCTCCTGCTCGCGATCGATCCGGCGCGGCTCGGCGCGCGGATCGCCTACGAGCCGCCGGCGCCGATCCCCGGGGGCGGTGTCGCGCATCTCGGCGGGGTGGAGCTTTTCCCGCACGTCTACGGTCCCATCGAGACCGACGCGATGACGGGTGCCGCGGTCCTCGTGAAGCGGGGCCGCACCTTCGAATGGCCCGAGCGGTTCGCCGGCGTCCGGGAGGTGCTCGGACACGACGCTCCGCCGCCTCTCCGGGAAAAGTGAGGAGACCCGATGTTCGATTACAAGCTGGAGCACCTCTTTTCCTACACGGCGCGGCTCGCGCCCCCGGAGATCATCGGCCCCGTCCCGGAGGGAATTCGCATCAATATGTACGTCACCGGCGGAGAGGTCACGGGGCCGACGATCCGTGGAACGATCCGGCCCGTGGGCGGTGACTGGTTCACGATCCGGCAGGACGGCGTGGGGATCCTGGATGTCCGCGCGACCATCGAGACGGAGGACGGGGCACTGATCTACCTCGCCTACACGGGCGTCGCCGAGCTCGGCCCTGACGGCTACCAGAAGTTCCTGGCCGGCGATGCGCCGCCCTCGATACCGTTGCGCGTGGCGCCGCGCATGCACACGGCGCACCCCGACTACGCGTGGCTCAACCGGCTTCAGTGCGTGAGCGTCGGCGAAGCGGATCTCGCGCGCTCGGAGGTCAGCTATGACGTCTACGCGGTCCGCTGACTCGGCCCGTCCCGCGCGGGACGTGGAACCCGGTGCTCGCCTCGCACTCGCGGGCTGCCCGTGAGCCGCGCCACGCGCTTCTCGGGCAGGGTGTGCGTCGTCACCGGGGCCGCGAACGGGATGGGGCGCGCGTTCGCCCTCGCGCTCGCCCGCGAGGGGGCGCTGCTCGCCGCCTGCGACATCGATGATGCGGGACTGGAATCGCTGCGCGCCGAGCCGGAAGTGGCCGTGCGGAGCTCGCTCGTCGAGCGGGTGGACGTCGCCGACGCGGAAGCGCGTGCGCGATTCATCGCGCGGGTGGAAGCCGCTCTCGGGCCTGTCGATCTGCTCGTCAACAACGCCGGCGTGGGAGCGGGCGGACCCTTCGTGGAGATCGCCGGCGGGGACTGGACGTGGCTCCGCGCGATCAACCTCGACGCGCCCGTCGACCTCATGCGCCTCGTGATCCCCGGGATGGTCGCGCGCGGGCGGGGCCACATCCTGAACATCGCGTCGATCGCCGGCCTCGTGGCTTTCCCCTACATCTCCACCTACGTGGCGGCCAAGCACGCGATCGTCGGCTTGTCGCGCACGCTGCACCACGAGTTGAAGCCGAAGGGCGTCTCGGTGACCGTGGCCTGCCCGGGCATCGTGCGCACCGGGATCCTCGACCGCGGGCGGGCGCACGGGATCGACCTCGAGGAGTTGCGGAAGATCTTCCGCTTCGGCATCGAGCCCGACGTCGCGGTCCGCCGGATGCTGAACGCCACGAGGCGGGGGAAGGAGAGGGTGATTCCGAACCACGACATGAAGGCGGTGTACTTCCTCTACCGCCTCTGCCCGGCGCCGATGGACGCCCTCGTCGCGTGGATCGCCCATCGCATGTTCGAGCGGCAGGGCGCCGGCGTGCCGCGCGCCTGAGTCGGCGCCCCGTTCCCTTTCCGCTGTTCTCGGGGACGTGCTAGGTTCCAGCCTTGGCGGTCGCATCCGGCCCGGGCTTGCGGAGGATCGCCATGCACGTCGAGAAATGGGATCCCGCCCGCGACGGCCCTCTCACGGAGAAGGCCATGCGCGAGAAGCTGGCGAAGGGCGGCTACCACGTCTCGCGCTACGTGTATCCGCCGGGGACGGTCTTTCCCGATCACCTTCACGACCTCGACAAGATCGACGGCGTCCTCTCGGGCCGGTTCCGGATGACGATGCACGGCCGCGCGGTGATTCTCGAGGCGGGCGACAGCCTCGCGGTGCCAAGGGGGACGGTTCACGGCGCGGAAGTCGTCGGCGAGCAGCCGGTCGTGAGCCTCGATGCGACGAGGAACCCGTGACGGGCCCGCGCCTGGAGAAGCCTGCCATGACCGGCCGCCA
>JBGPLH010000118.1:0-8876 GCA_041486365.1 Thermodesulfobacteriota bacterium
GCGTCCTCTGGGCGACCGTCTGCCGGCCGATCCTGAACCCACCGCCCGGCCCCGTCGCGCCCCGGCCGATCACACCGACATGATGGCTTCCCCGGCGACGATCTCCCGCGGGTAGGCCCTGCTTCCCTCCTCCTCGCCGGCCTCGCCCCCATCCCACGGACAGGCAGGGTTCTCGCTTTTCCCGGGCGTGCGCGAGGGCTCCTGTGATAGTCTGCGCGGCGTTCCTTCTCACTGACAAGTGATCGCGAAACTGCCGGGAGCGCCCGGCCCCAGGGACTTTGCTGCATCAACCGTTCGCGCAGAGGGGGCGAAACATGTTCTGCAGGAGCTGCGGCAATCAGGTGGCCGACCGGGCGGAGATCTGCCTCCGGTGCGGCGTGCGACCGCTCAACGGGACGAAGTTCTGTCAGGGCTGCGGCGTGGAAACGAACCCAGCGCAAGAGGTCTGCGTGAAGTGCGGGGTGCGCGTGCGCGGAGGCGCCGCGGGGGAACCGAAGGAGTGGCTGGTGACGCTGCTCCTGTGCCTGTTCCTGGGGGGGTTCGGCGTCCACCGGTTCTACACCGGGCACACGACGATCGGGGTGATCCAGCTGCTCACGCTGGGAGGCTGCGGGATATGGACCTTGATCGATTTCATCATGATCGTCCTGGGCAACTTCAAGGACGCGGAGGGAAGGCCGCTCGTCAAGAGGTGACGCCATGCCCGCGCTGGTTCTCCTGGGCTCGACCGCGCTGATGGTCCTCGCCGCCGCCGCACCGGGCGCCTGGATCGATCGTTTCCCTTCGGTATGTCTCCTCCGGCTCGCGGGGTTGGACGCGTGTCCCGGATGCGGGATGACGCACGCGCTCTGGTGGCTCCTGCACGGGGATCCTGGACGCGCGTTCGCGTCCAACCCGCGCGTGGTCCTCGTCGCGCCGCTCCTGGCCTGGCTGTATCTGAAGCTCGTGTGGAACGCGCCGGGATTCAGCTCCGCTCTTCCCCGAGCCGGCCGATCCGCCCCAGATTGATCCCGTTCACCAGCGCGTGGCAGGCGATGGGGGCGACGAGCGTCCCCGAGAAAGCGAAGAGCCATCCGAGCAGGAACCCGGCGGCCACGGAGAAGATCGTCCAGGGGATCATCTCCCGCCGCGGGATCACGTGCAGTAGGCCGAAGAGGATGCTCGTCGCCGTGAGACCGAGCCAGGGCTGGAGCAGGCCGCGGAAGAGCATCTCCTCTCCGAAGGCCGAGACCAGCGCGAGCCAGCAGGCGTCCCGCGCCGACAGCCGCCCCAGGATCGCCGCGAACCCCTCGGCCAGATTGCGCCCCCAGGCGGTGCGGCGCATGGCGGCGCCGGAGATCCCCACGACGAGCAAGCCCGCGAGGACGCCGGTCACGAGCCCGCCGATCGTATCGGGCCAATTGAAGCCCCCGGGATAGAAGACGTTGGGCCCCTCGCTCGCCGCCTGCCACCAGAGCGGGATCAGCATGAACACGACGTAGAAGAGCGTCGCGGTGCGGAGCAGCTCGCGACGGTTGACCACCCCTCCCTCCTCCCGTTTCATTCGTGCCCCGGACCCTGGTGTGGTGTAATCTCCGGGACATGATCCCGCACACCGCTTCGTCGATCGAAAGGCCCCGGCCGCCCCGCGCCGCCCGGCCCTCCATGAAGCGCGCGGCCGTCCCGCGCGCCCGCCGCCGTATGAACTGGGCACTCCTGCAGGAGCGGCTCGACGCGCTCGTCGCCACCTTCGACCGGCGGCACCTCTCGCCCGATCCGCTGGAGCGCGTGCTGGCCTTCACCGATCCGGCCGAACGGGAGATCGGCGGTCTCTTCGCGGCCGTGCTCGCCTACGGAAATGCAAAGGCGATCGTCGCCAGCCTAGACGACCTGTTCATGCGGATGGGCGGCCGTCCCGCGGCCTTCGTCCGTGGCTGGCGCCCCGCACGCGCGCGTGTGCTCGCGGGTTTCCGCCACCGCTGGACCACGGGCGCGGACGTCGCGGACCTCTGCGCGATGCTGCGGCCGGCCCTCGCGACGCACGGGACCCTGGGCGCCCTCTTCGCGGAGTGTCTCCGCGCCGGAGAACCCACCGTGCGCGAGGCGCTCGGACGCTTCGTCGACGCGCTCCTGGCCCGCGCGCCGGATCTCCCCCGCGACGCCGGGGTACGCCATCTGCTCACCTCGCCCGCCGGCGGCAGCGCCTGCAAGCGGATGAACCTCTACCTGCGCTGGATGGTGCGCGGCGGCGACGGGATCGACTGCGGCCTCTGGCCCGCCGTGCCCGCCTCCGCCCTCGTGATCCCCCTGGACACCCACGTCGCGCGGATCTCGCGATTTCTCGGCCTCACGCGCAGGCGCACGCAGGACTGGAAGATGGCCGAGGAGATCACGGCGTCGCTGCGTCGCCTCGACGCGGCCGATCCGGTGAAGTACGACTTCGCGATCTGCCGGCTCGGCATCCTCGATCACTGCCCGTCCCGGCGCAATCTCCACAAGTGCGCCGCGTGCCCGTTGCTGGAGCTGTGCACGGCGTAGGGGCTTGCCCCGAGGTCCCGAGCGAAGCGAGGGCCGAGAATATCCGACTGGGCCGGGCCTCCCGACTCCCCGCCGCCGGGGCAAACGAAACCCCCGCGGCGCGGGGAAGCGCCACGGGGGCCTTGACTCCCACTACAACCGCGCGCGCGACGCCTCAGCGCCCTTCGTACTTCGGCGGCCGCTTCTCCTTGAACGCCCGGGGTCCTTCCCGCGCATCCTTCGACATGAAGACCGGCATCGCGAGCTCGAGCTCGTGCGCCAGGGCGTCCTTGATCGACTTCCCGAGGTTCTCGATGACAGCCTGCTTGATCGCCTTCACGGCGAGCGGGCCGTTGGAGGCGATCTTCCGCGCGATCTCCTCCGATTTGGTCATCACCTGGTCCGGTGGAACGACATAATTCACGAACCCGATCTCGTGGGCGGTCTTCGCGTCGATCAGATCGCCCGTGAGCATGATCTCCATCGCCCGGCAGAAGGGCACCTGGCGGGGCAGTCGCGCCGACGATCCGCCCATCGGGAAGATCGCCCACTTCACCTCCTGCAGGCCGAACTTCGCGGTCTCCGAGGCCACGCGGATGTCGGTGGCCTGCACCAGCTCACAGCCGCCGGCGATGCTGTAGCCGTTCACGGCGGCGATCACGGGCTTCCACATCTCGAAGTCGCGCAGGAGGGCCTTCTGGGAAAGCGTGGGGTCGGAGGTGACGGCGTGATCGGCTTCGGTCTCGGGCTGCCTTGCCCCCGTGATGAGGGGGATCAGCTTGCCGAGGTCGGCGCCGGAGCAGAACGAATCGCCCGTGCCGGTCACGATGGCCACGCGCATGTCGTCGTCGTCGCGGAAGTCGAGCCAGGCATTGGCCAGGGCGACCACGGTCTCGGGGTCGAGCGCGTTCTTCGCCTCGGGCCGGTTGATCCGGACATACGCGATGTGGTCCTTCTTCTCGTACACGACGGTCATGGGTTACCTCGTGGGCTGGAGGCGGGGGGGTGATGGCGCGCGATTATAACCGAGGCGCCCCGGCGTCGCCACGCGGCGCGGGTTCACGCCGGGTGCCCCATTCGCTATAATGGCGCCTCCCTACGGTTCCACGGATAAAGGCGCACGATGACCCCCGAGACGCTTTCCGAGCCCGCCGAGCAGCGGCCCGAGAGCCCCGACGTGCGCGTCGGGGTGGAAAATCCCACGCTCTCCCCCGATCACGACCCCTGGACCACCATGCTCACGCGCTTCGGCGCGGTCGCGGGGTGGCTCGGGCGGAAACTGTTCGGACACATCCAGCTGTCTCCGGCAGAGGTCGAGCGCATTCGCGCCTGCGCCCGCGAGGGCACGGTCGTGTACGTGATGCGCTACCCGTCGATCCTCGACACGCTCCTCATGAACCTTCTCCTCCTGGAGGCGGATCTGCCGCTGGCACACCTGTCCAACGGCAAGACGACCCTCTACCTCCGCCGGCCGATCACGATGATCCGCGTGCTCCTCCGGCGGCTCTTCGCGCTCCGGCACCTCTTCGGGAAGGAGCTGCGCGACCGGGAGCGCCGGGACCGGTGCGTGCGCCTCGTCGAGACGCGCAAACCCGTGCTCCTGTTCCTGCGCGGGACGAAGCTCGGGCTCTACATGCGCCGGGTGGATGCGGTCGAGGCGATGGAGCAGGAGCGGGACCTCCTCGGCGAGATCGTCCGGAAGCAATGGGACTGGGACCGGAAGATCTTCCTCGTGCCGCTGGCCGTGTTCTGGCAGAAGGGACCGCGCCAGCAGTCCCGCGTGGCGCTCTCGTCGATCTTCTACGGCGTGAAGGAGCGGCCGGGGGATCTGAAGAAGTTCCTCTCGTTCCTTCTGAACTACCGTGACCTCTTCGTTCGGGTGGGGCAGCCCGTGGATCTCCGGACCTTCATCGAGGACCGAAAGGCGGAGGGGCAGCCCGCGATCGCGAAGAAGATTCGTCGCTCGCTCCAGCTCTTCCTCTACCGGGAGGAGAAGGTCGTGCACGGCCCCGTGATCCGGCCGAGACGGCAGATCCGCGACCTCGTCACCGGCGACCCTGAAGTGCGCGAGTTGATCGAAAAGATCTCCGTCTCCACGGGTGAGGAAGACTCGAAGGTGCGCAAGCGGGCCGAGCGCTACTTCGACGAGATCGCTGCGAACTTCCACGGAACCTACATCGCGTTCCTCGACATCGTCGTGAGCTGGGCCTACGCGCGGGTCTTCACGGGCATCGAGGCCCAGGGGCTGGAGAGGGTGGCGGAGCGCGCACGGCGCAACCCGATCGTGCTGATCCCCTGCCACCGGAGCCACTTCGACTACCTGATCATCTCGAGCATGTTCTACCGCTCGCACCTCTCGCCGCCCCACATCGCGGCGGGAGTGAACCTCTCCTTCTGGCCCATGGGGCCGCTCTTCCGCGGCGCGGGGGCCTACTTCATCCGAAGGTCTTTCGGGGAGAACGAGCTGTACAAGACGGTCTTCCAGAAATACATCACGTTCCTGATCAAGGAGGGATACACTCAGGAGTTCTTCATCGAGGGCGGACGCTCCCGCACGGGCAAGATGCTCAATCCCAAGCTCGGCATGCTCTCGATGATCATCGACGCCTACCTCCACGGCGTCCGGCGCGACCTGTACTTCGTCCCTGTGTCGATCACCTACGACCGGCTGGTCGAGGAGAAGGTCTACGTGCGGGAGCTGCAGGGACAGACGAAGGAGAAGGAGAGCTTCCTGGGGATCCTGCGGTCGCGCAAGGTGCTCGACCGCAAATACGGCAAGGTGCACGTTTCCTTCGCGGAGCCGATCTCCCTGCGGGAGACGATGGGGGAGGTGCTCGAGCCGATGCGGGCGGGCTACGGCACGCCGGAGGGGGAGGCGCTCCGCTACAAGTTCATCGAGGAGTTCGGCTACCGGATCCTCCGGGAGATCAACGCCACGACCACCGCCACGCCCACGGCCCTGGTGGCCACGGCGCTGCTCGCGAGGCCCAAGCGCGCGGTGCGCAGCGGAGAGCTCTTCGATACGCTGCACGACCTCAACACCCTGCTGCGCCTCCAGCACGTCGCCGTGGGGGGTCGCCCCGGGGAGGAGCCGAACTTCCAGGACACGCTCCGCTTCTTCGTGCGCAGCGAGCTCGTCACGGAGATCACCGACGACTGGGAGGTCGTGTACACCTTCGAGGATAGGCGCCGGTCGCTGGACTTCTACAAGAACAACATCATCCACTATTTCGTCGTCCCGTCGATCCTCGCGCGGCGCCTGCTCCTGCCGGCCTCGCGGGAGGATCTGCGGCAGGACCTGTTCCAATGGATCGATCTGTTCCGCTACGAGTTCTTCCTCCCCGATCCGCAGGCGGTGGGCCTGCGCGCGGAGATCTTCCTCTCCCACTTCATCTCGGAGAAGCTCCTGGAGGAGCGGGCGGGCGAGCTGCGGCCCACGCCGGAGGGGCTCTCGCGCCTGTCGCTGTACGCCGACGTGCTGGCGAACTTCCGGGAGTCCTACTTCGTCGTGGCGGACGCGCTGACGCACCTGGCCGCCTGGCCGGTGGCCGAGAAGAAGCTGCTGCAGCGCTGCGACTTGACGTTCCGGAAGTATCACCTGCTGAACGAGATCCGGCGCGCGGAGGCGTCCAGCCTCGTGACCTGGGAGAACGCCATACGCTATCTCGTGAGCGAGGAATACCTCACCGTCCGCCAGGAGAGCGTCGGGCGGGGTCGCAGCACCAACGTCTACGAGCGAGGGCCGCGCTTCGGGTCCCTGCCGGAGCTGCGGAGGACGCTCGCGTCCTGCCTGCAACCCCATGATTCGTAAAGCCACCCTCCAGGACGTCCACGACATCCACCGGCTGGTGGAGCACTACGCCGCGCAGGACCTGATGCTCCACCGCGGCGTGGACGAGATCGTGGAGTCCATTCGCGACTTCTCCATCGCGGAGGGGGAGGGGAAGGTCGCCGGCTGCGCGGCGCTGCACGTGTACGGCCCCGATCTGGCGGAGATCAAGTCTCTCGCGGTGGACGAGGCGTGCCAGCGGCAGGGGTGGGGGGCGAATCTCGTTCGCGCGTGCTTCGACGAGGCCGCGGCGCTCGGGATCCAGCGCGTCTTCGCCCTCACCTATCAGACGCCCTTCTTCGAGAAGCTCGGCTTCCGGACGATCGACAAGCAGGAGATGCCGGAGAAGATCTGGGGCGACTGCGTCTACTGCCACAAGTTCGACGACTGCGACGAGATCTGCGTCGCGATAGACATCGCGACGAGCCTGAAATCGCCCTTCCTGCCGGTGATCCAGAGCGGTCGCGGCACATCCTGAGAGAACGATCCGGCAGGGCGCGGGGCACATGTGAGCGTGGAGGGACACGTCGTGAACTCGGTGACACTCTCCCTGTTCTCTTTTGCGTGCGTCTTCGGCGGCGCGGTGGTGGGCATGTTCCTTCGGACGATTCTGCCCGAAGCTCATCTGAGCGGCGATTCGAGGGATACCGTCAAGGTGGGGACCGCTTTCATCTCCACCCTGACCGCTCTCGTCCTCGGCCTTCTGATCGGCTCGGCGAAGGGCACGCTGGATGCCATGAACACCGGGCTCACGCAGGCCGGCGCGAAAGTCATCCTGCTCGACCGCGTCCTGGCCCGCTACGGGCCGGAGACGAGGCCCGCCCGCGACTTGCTCCGCCGCGCCCTCGCCGCCAGGTTCGAGACGATCTGGCCCGATCGCAACACCGGATTGCCGGTACCCATGAGCCTCGAATCGGCGGCCGGGATGGAGTCCGCACAGGAAAAGCTCGGGGAACTCTCTCCGCGCACCGATGCCCAGCGCACGCTCCTCTCGCAGGCCCTGCAGCTCAGTGGCGAGACCGCGGAGTTGCGCTGGCTGCTGTTCGAGCAGAGGCAGGGCTCGCTCCCGGGACCGCTCCTGGCGGTGCTCCTGTTCTGGCTCACCATCATCTTCGCCAGCCTGGGCCTCCTGGCCCCACGCAATGCCATGGTGGTGGTGGTCCTCTTCGTCTGCGCGCTGTCGGCGTCCGGCGCGATCTTCCTGATCCTCGAGATGAGCCGTCCGCTCGACGGATTGATCAAGGCCTCCCCTCTGCCCCTGCAGAGCGCCCTCGCCATTCTCGGCCGCTAGACAGGTCTCGCCGGAGGCCCGCCCGCCACGTTCCCGACCGCGCGCACAGATTCCGCGCGTCCCTTCGCCGGTTCCCGCCCGCCCCGCCCTGTGCTAATCTGAACGCAGCGTCCGACCCGCTCCCCTGCGCGGGCGGAAACCCCCGGGAGGGCACACCGATGATCAAGCTCCATCACCATCCGATGTCCACGTACTCACGCAAGGTCCGCATCTCGCTCATCGAGAAGGGGATCCCCTTCGAGCGCGTCCTCATCGATCTCGGCAAGGGAGATCAAAAGAAGCCGGAGTACCTCGCGATGAACCCGAATGGCAAGGTCCCGACGCTGGTGGATGACGGCTTCGTGATCTTCGAGTCGACTGCGATCTGCGAGTACCTGGAGGACAAGTTTCCGAGCCCGTCGCTCCTTCCCGGCGACCCGCAGAGCCGGGCCCGCGCGCGGATGTGGAACCAGTACGCCGACACGAAGGTGGCGCCGGCGTTCTTTAAGGTGTTCGCGGAGGTGATCTTCAAGAAGCCCGGCGAGGGCGACATGACCAAGGTCGAGGAGGGGCGCAAGCTCATCGCGGAGCAGGTCCGCATCCTCGATGGGAAGCTGGAAGGCAACGACTTCCTCGCCGGCAAGCAGTTCACGCTCGGCGACATCGCGATGATGCCCTGGTTCGGCTACCTGGGATTTGTCGGCGTCGAGCCCGACGCGGGCGCCAGGCACTTCGCGGCGTGGTGGGAGCGCCTCGCCGGCCGCAAGAGCTTCGCCGAGTCGGCGCAGTAGGATGGACGCTCGCCCCGAGCGGTCGCCGCGGGGCTGGAAGAGCGATTAGCAGAGCAACTAGCAGAGCAATTGGCAGAGCAATTGGCAGAACAAGGGGGGGTTCCGCCGCCGGCGCCGCGCCGGCCGCAGGACCCCTTTGTTTTCGTCGAGACATGTCGTCCGGCTTCCCGGGCACTCGCGCACGAGGCACCCCATGCATCCCCCCCGTTTCTGGTCCCTGGTCATCCCGGCCTCCCTCGCCGGCCTGATTCTTCTCTCTCCCCTGCCCGCCGGCGCCGCTGATCGATCCGCCGGGCCGGAGGTCCCGCGCGCAGCGCGGGCCGACAAGATCCGACCGGAGGTCCCGCGCGCAGCGTGGGCCGACAAGATCCGACCGGAGGTCCCGCGCGCAGCGCGGGCCGACAAGATCCGACCGGAGGTCCCGCGCGCACCGTGGGCCGACAAGATCCGACCGGAGGTCCCGCGCGCAGCGCGGGCCGACAAGATCCGA
>JBGPLH010000119.1:0-8852 GCA_041486365.1 Thermodesulfobacteriota bacterium
AGGAAGCCGGAATCTTGCTCGCCTACCAGGAGTGTGAAATCATCGACCCGGCCGGCCCCGGCGTGGTCGAGCGGTTTGCCGAGTGGCGTCGCCGCCTCCACGCCGGCGAAGCCGCGATCGGCCGGATGGCCGAAGCCGAAGGGATACGTCTCGCCACGGATCGCCTGCGATACGTCTCCCACTGGATCACGCCGGAGGGCCCCCCACGGCGTTTCAGCACCCGCTTCTTCCTCGCGCTGTGCCCTCACGGACAGCAGGCAGAGCACCATGACCAGGAGGTCGACGAGAGCCTCTGGATCCCACCGCGCCGCGCGCTCGAGGGGTGGGCGGAGGGCCGCTTCATGATGATCCCTCCCACCGTGATGAGCCTGCAACGCCTCGCCGGCTTCGAGCGCATCGAGGAACTCCTGGCCGCGTTTCCGGGCCCCTGAGGTCCGCCGCTCGTCACTTCCTCGCCCAGGCCCCCCTGTCGTCCTGCACCCAGCTCCCCGCCTGCGCCTGCGAGCGCCAGCTGTTGGCGAAGAGCTTCTGGATCGTCTCGACCTGCTCCGCCGGGAAGTTGTTGGCGCGGGCTATCTCCCTGTAGAGCTCCATCCGGTCGGCGTTCTCCGCTTCGACGAGCCGCTTCAGGCTCGCCCGATCCCCGAGCGACAGCGACTGCGTGTCACGCGCTTCCAGGGTGCCCATGTTCGTCTCGCCGAGGGCGCCCGCGCGGAACAGGGGCAGGAGCTGCGGGTACCGGTCCTTCATCTGCTGCTTGAGGGCGCGAATGGCGGGCGTCGACACCTCGAGATCGGCCCTGCGATCCTGGGCCCGGGCGTCCGAGGGCCCGATCCATGCGAGCGCCGAGCCGAGGCTCCTGATGAGTGACGAGCCTCCGGAGGGTGGCGGCTGCTGCTGCTTGCCCTGGTGCACCTCCTCGACGATCTGGTCGGCGGCCTTCTGGACTTCCGCGGTCGGGAAGTAAAGGTTCACCGTGACGCAGGCTCCCGCCGTGAGAGCTACGAGTAGTGGAAACAAGCGAGGGCGCTTCCGGAATGCCATGCGTTCCTCCTGTGGATGGGACCCCGCGTCGGTCCCAGGAAAGTGACCCCCGCGCGCGGGGCGCCTGACGACGCCCGGAGCGGAGGAAAATTCTCGCTTCCAGTCATCTCATGGCGCCGCTCGGCGCCCGCTCGGCGAGCCCCAGGAGGGCGGCCAGAGCCAGTTCAGCGGGGTGCGGCTGTGCTGCTCGACCTTGCCGGATGACGCGCCGAGCGTGCGCATCTGCCGCACCAGGAACGAGAAGGGGATACCGCGCCCCGGATTGCGGATAGCGATGCGCACGTAGTTCCATCGCCCCCACATCAGGTACTCCGCGCCGCCCTGCCGGATCTTCCCCCGCGGATAGAAGACGTCGTTCTTCAGGCTGCACGTGAACCCGAAGGCGTCGTAGCGATAGCGCCGGATGAAACGGTTCACGCCGCGGTTGAGCGTTTCGGACACCGCGTTCCCGCTGCCGAAGAGGGTCGCGATGTCCTCCACGAAATCGGCGCTCACCCACCTGGTGACGCCCCTGCGATCCACGACGGAGAAGTCGGCAAAGAAGGTTTCCGGCTGCCCGCGCTCGATCACGAGCCCCCGGATCGATCCCTCAAGGATGCCCGACATCCTTCCAATGTCGAGCGTCTCCGTCGCGTGCGCAAGACTCAGCTCCCGTGCGCTCACATCCATGCCGATTCGTGGAGGCCCCGAGAAGAGTCGCTCGACCTCGATCCCGCTCACCGCGATGCGGCCGTCGAAGACCGCCGTCTCGAAGCGGCCCGGAGCGTGCAGGTGGTCTCCCTCGATCCGCACTTCCGGGATCTCGCCGTCCAGCCGGCCGTGGAACTCGGGAAGCCCGAGCCCCCGCGAGAACGCGCCGAGGTCCACTCCCGCAAGGTGCCCGTGGAACCGTATGCGCCTTCCGGGATCGAGCAGATCACTCCCTTCAAGATCCTCGACGCGGATCGCGCCGCCGTAGAAGGGAATGACGACGGGCCCGCGGAGCCTCAGGCCGCCCTCGTGGATGAGCGGTTCCACGACGACCTCACCGCCGTTCCAACTCCCCGCCTGGAATCGGGAGATGCGAATCCTACCATAGCGGGAAGGATCCACTTGCCGGGGATCGGGCACGATGCCTCGCGAGGGGGATCGCACATGAAAGGGGAGCCGCACCTCCGGGACCTCCAGAAGGGCGCCCGCGGCGGGACGCTCCCAGCGCAACCCGCTCGCCTCGGCTTTGCCTTCGAGTGTCCAGCCCGGCGCGGACCGTCTCCAGCGCGCGTCGAGCCGCGCGGTGCCGCGCATCGCACTGCCCTTGATCCACCGATGCGCGTCGCCCAGTGGCTCGCTCACGGCGATGGGCCACAGGCGCCCGAGATCCATGCGCTCCGCCTCCATGTGGATCTCGTCTCCCGGCCGCATGCCCGCGGTCCCCATCGCGCCGCCGATCCGGATCGTCCCGAGGCCGGGCGCCCCGAGAAGCGCCTCGAGCCCCTCCAGGCGCGTCCCGCGCAGCCATCCCGAGGCCCGCAGGTTGACGGTCTGTCCCGCGAAATTCGCGTAGTACACGCCCGAGAGGAACTCGAAATCCGACGCGCCGGCATCGACGTTGAACCGTAGCCGGCGCGGCGAGAGTGTGCCCTTGGCCTTGATCGAGACATGGCCGCCCAGTTTGTCGGCCGCCAGCTCCGGCGTATCGCCCGCAGAGGAGAAGCCAAAATCGCGGAGCCTCAGGTCCGCGCGCACATCGAGAGGTCCCCGACCCGAAGCGGAAACACGCGCGGACACGGTGATCGCCACGGTCCCGGACAGGCGCCAGCCCTCCGCGCCGGTCCAGGCGAGCGCGGGCGCGAGCGTTGCGAGGTCGAGCGGGGCGCGCGAGGCAAGATCGACGCCCAGCGTTTCCCCCTGCTCTTGCTTCGCCGTTAAAACGGGAGGCGCCGGGCCGGTGATGGCCCCCGCGAGCGCGTCGCGCCCGGCGATCCGCAGGAGAACGTCGGGCACGGTCCAGGACTTCCCGGCGGCGGCGTGGACGAAGGTGCCGCTGAGGGCTACGTCGCGCAGCGGCGCAGACCCCTCGGCCAGCACCACGGTGCGCGCACGCACCGACAAAGCGCTCCTTCCCGGTGCCTTCGCGGGCCGCAGACTCGCCTCGAAACCACGCAGCGAGATCGCGCGCGACGGATCACGCCATGCGATCCGCTCCGCGCGCATGGCCGGACCTTGCCGGACCGGCGCGAAACGCACGACGAGCGCGTCGGCCTCGAGGAGGGGAGGGGCCGTCACGGACGCCCGGACCGGTAGAACGGCGAGAAGGACGAGCGCGCCCTGCGCGACAAGGTGCCCCCGGAGCCGCAAGCCGGCGCGGGGATATTGGTTCCCGGAACGAATGGAGGTCCTCCCCTCGGACGGGACCGCCGGCGAAGAGATCCCCGGGGCGGTTACACCGGAGGGCCGGGCGTCGTGAGGATTTGGGGGCAGGATACCGGGAAGAGGAATGGTTCGACAGGCCGCCGACGGGAGACGGCGGGAGGGGAGGGCTCAGTCGCGCTCGGGGCGGATCCGGATCTTGAGCCGACGCTTCCCCCGGGGGGAGCGTCCGCCGGCGTGCTTGGCGCGCCGGGGGGACAGGGTCAGACGGGCGTCGATCTCGATCTCGAACTCGTGCCCGAGGCGCCCGAGCAGCTTCTCGAGCTCCATGGCGCGCAGGGCGCGTCCGACCTCCCGGGCAACCGCCTCGATCAGCTCCTTCCGGCTGCGCTCCGCCTGATTGATCACCAGGTGCATCGTGTCGCGGGGGAGCTTGAGCTCCCCGGCCACCTTCCGGATCGTCTCCTCGGCCATGAAGACCCCGCCGAGGGACAGCACGATCATCGATTTCACCATGTCGGGCAGCCGCCCGATGATCGATTTGTGCTCGTCGTGTTCGCGCTCCGACATGAAACCTCTCCCCTACGGGGAAGCCGCGTGCGGCCCCGAGAGAGGGATCCGCGAGGCGCCTTTCTCCCTTCTACCCGAATGGGGGCGATCCGGCAAACCGGCCCCGCGGGGCGTTGCGGCCGCCTCGAACAGGGGGCTAGAATGGCCGCCGTGCGAATCACCGAAATCTTCCACAGCCTCCAGGGCGAGAGCACTCTTGCGGGCCTGCCCTGTGTCTTCGTGCGCCTCACCGGGTGCAACCTCCGGTGCACCTGGTGCGACACGCCCTACGCCTTCCACGGCGGGACGGAGATGAGCCTCGAGACAATCGTCTCCGAGGTTTTCCGCCACCCCTGCCGCCGGGTCGAGATCACCGGCGGCGAGCCGCTCCTGCAGAAGGACGTTCTGCCGCTCATGCGGCGCCTGTGCGATCTCGGCTACGAGGTGCTCCTCGAGACCGGCGGGTCCATCGACGTCTCCGGCGTGGACCCCCGCGTGATCAGGATCGTCGACGTGAAGTGCCCCGGGAGCGGCGAGTGGGCAAAGAACCGCTGGGAGAACCTCGCGTGCCTTTCACCTCGGGACCAGGTGAAATTCGTGATCCGGG
The DNA here is from genome assembly GCA_041486365.1 of Thermodesulfobacteriota bacterium. GTDB lineage: Bacteria > JAUYMQ01 > JAUYMQ01 > JAUYMQ01 > JAUYMQ01 > JBGPLH01. The sequence continues at coordinate 4,550 of JBGPLH010000119.1, forward strand.
ATCGGCCCGACTTCGACTGGGCCTGCGCCGTCCTCCGCGAGCGTGACCTCGCGGCGAAGCATGCGGTTCTGTTCAGCCCCGTGCACGGCGAGCTCGATCCCCATCTCCTCGCGTGCTGGATCCTCGAGAGCGGCCTCGACGCGCGACTCCAGATTCAGCTTCACAAGGTCCTGCAGCTTCCCTGAAGCGCGGCGGGCCCGCCTGGAGCGAGCCCGAACGTCACCAAGAGAGGCTTGCCTTTCAGAGTCGGCCCGCGCTTCTCGCGGGACCTCCGGTCAGAGTCGGCCCCCGCTTCTCGCGGGACCTCCGGTCAGAGTCGGCCCGCGCTTCTCGCGGGACCTCCGGTCAGAGTCGGCCCGCGCTTCTCGCGGGACCTCCGGTCAGGGTCGGCCCGCGCTTCTCGCGGGACCTCCGGTCAGAGTCGGCCCCCGCTTCTCGCGGGACCTCCGGCCTTCAGGCGGATCGCGAGCCGGCACCGGTGCACTCCGGGAGTCGCCTGGCTCTCGATCACGCGAAACTCGCCTCCCAATCGCCGCACCATCTCCCGGTCGTACTCCATCGCCCGATCGCAGGCGCGCAGCTCACCGCTGCCGGCGAAGCCGAGCGGGCAGGGGGCCGTGATCTCGCCCTCCGCCTCGGTTTCACCGATCGCCGTGAGGTGGGACGCCGGGAAGCTCTCGCGGAACATGCGGTCCCACTCGGTTGCCACCTCGGGGAGCGCGCCGGAAGGACGGGCCCGGTTCGCCCAGAGCGTGAGTCGCGCCATGCTCCGCGCGACGGCCCTTGCGAGCGCGTCCAGGCGCTCGACCCGGGCCATCGGCCCGAGGAGGCGGGTTCCCATCCGGAAGAGTGCCGCCTGGATCGGCCCGGGAACGCGGGGACGGGGCTTGTCCATCGACGCCTCCTTCTTCCCGCCGGTACCCAGAAACGGGCCTCAGGGCGGGACGTTCGCCGAATCAGCGCAGGTGCTCCCTGAAGAAGGCGATCGTGATGTCCCAGGCCTCCCGCGCGCTGCCTTCGTCGTACACCTCGGAGCGTGTGTCATTGAAGAAGGCGTGGTCGACGCCCTTGAAGGTCCGGAGGGTGATCCGCTTGCCCACGGCCTTCAGATCCTCCTCGAGCCTCCGTACCGCGTCGGCGTTCACGAAGGTGTCCTTCTCGGCGAAGATTCCGAGCACCGGCGCCTGGAGCTTTGCGTAATCCGGGGTGACCTTGGGGTGGATGCCGTAGAAGTCGACGACGGCGCCCACCTTCGGGTTCAGGGTGCCGGCGAGCAGCGCGAGCTGCCCGCCCATGCAGAAGCCCACGACACCGACCTTCGACGAGCCGCAGGCGGGCTGCGCGAGCAGGGCCTGGACCGCGCCGCGAAGGACCTTCTCGGTCTCGCCGATCTCGAGGGCCATCATGAGACGCCCCGCATCATCCGGACCACCGGCCGTCTGACCCCCGTAGAGATCCGGCGCGAGCGCCGTGAACCCCGCCGCCGAGAACCTGTCTGCCACGGCCTTGATGTGCGGCACGAGGCCCCACCACTCCTGGAGCACGATCACCCCCGGCCCCTTGCCCGAAGCGGCCGGGACGAGATAGCCGTCGTGGGTGCCGCCACTACCTTGAAACGTTACCATCGAACCCATCTCGTCCGACCTCCCGTCATCGTGTCTCAGAGTCCCGATCGATCCGCCAGATCGGCCGCCGCCCGCGCCAGCGTCGGCACGGCCGCCTCGAACACCGCGAAGCGCTCGTCCCGGGTCTGCCCCCGAACGAAGCGGCAGTAGATCTGCTCGAGCACCACGCAGAGCTTGTACAGGGCGAAGACCTCGTAGAAGGCGATCCGCGAGGCGTCGGTGCCGGTCTGCCGCACGTAGCGATCGAGCACCTCCTCCCGCGCGTAGAAACCCGGGTGCGTGGTGACGCTGCTGATCGTCATTTGCCGCGCCATCGGGTCGTCGGGACGCGGCCAGTAGGCCAGCAGCAGCCCCACGTCGATCAGCGGATCGCCTATCGTGCACATCTCCCAGTCGAGCACCGCGACGATACTTCCCGCGTCCCGGGGATGGAGCATCACGTTGTCGAGCTTGTAGTCGTTGTGCACGAGGGTGGGCGGAGGCGACGGCGGGATGCGCCCGGCGAGGAACTTCGCGAGCGCGTCGATCTCGGCGATCTCGCGCGTCTTCGCCCGCTCCCAGCGGCCGGCCCATCCCTTCACCTGCCGCTCGACGAATCCCGCCGGCTTGCCGAGGTTCCCGAGTCCCGCCTTCTCGAAGTCTACCTTGTGGAGCGCCACGAGGGTGTCGACGAGCGTGGCGCTGATCCGGCGGTGGACCACCATCGGATCGCCCATCGCCTTCACCTCGGGCGGTATCTCGCGTCGGATCACGATTCCCCGGCGCCGCTCCATCACGTAGAAGGGAACGCCGATGACCGAGGGATCCTCGCACAGGACGTAGGGCTCCGGCGCGGGCCCGAAGCGCCCCTGGAGCGCCTTGAGCACGCGGTACTCCCGCGTCATGTCGTGGGCCGTCGGGGCCACGGGCCCTACCGGCGGCCGCCGCATGACGAACTCGCGGTCGGAGTAGCGCAGGCAGTAGGTGAGGTTCGAATGGCCGCCGGGGAACTGCTGGAGCGCGAGGGGTCCCGAGACCCCCGGGAGCTTCCCGCGCAGGTACGCCTCGAGCTTCGCTGCGTCAATCTCCTCCCCGGGGCGGATCGGGGCGGTGTCCTGGATCGCGCGTTCGGTCATCGATCCCTCGACAGGCGTCATCGGCATGAGGGACCCGCCGGGGAGCGCCGCAGCGCGCAGGAGATCGTATAGCGGTTCCGGGCCACCCAGGCGTAGACCCTGCGGGCGAGAAATCCGGTGCCGGGCAGGCGGAAGAGGGCCGCGAGGAGCCGCCACCCGCGTAGCCGCTTCAGGATCTCCGGGATCGCCTGCTCACCCGGAAGCACGCGGCCGTCGGGAAGGACGAGCTGCATGGCGGTCATGCACGCTTCCCGGGACATGGTGGGGAAGCGCCGCGCGCGCTCCGGGTCCTGGCAGGCGAGAAACTCGAAGTCCTCCGGACCGGATCGCGGCCGAATCCAGGCGACGGCCCCCTGGCAGAACCCGCACTCTCCATCGTATATGAGCGTGGCGCGCGTGCTCACGGACCTGCCTCCCGTACCAGGGGACGGTGTATCACGCCCCCCCGGGGGCCCGCCAGCGAGCCCGGCAGGAACCGGGAGAGCGCGCGCGTCCCCTCGAACGGGCCCTCCGGGCCGAAAGGTGGAACGCCCCATGACCCGCGAAGCGCGCGCCGTCGTCCTGCTCTCCGGCGGTCTCGACTCCGCCGTGACGCTCGCCGGCGCAGTTCACGAGGGCTATGCCTGCCACGCGCTCACGGTGGACTACGGCCAGCGCCACCGCGTCGAGATCGAGGCGGCCCGAAGGGTCGCGTCGGCCCTCAAGGCGGCGGACCACAAGATTCTCCCGATCGATCTCCGCGCCTTCGGCGGCTCGGCGCTCACGGCCGACGTGGAGGTCCCCAAGGACCGCCCGCCCGGGACGATGGCCTCGGGCATCCCGGTGACCTACGTCCCGGCGCGCAACACGGTGCTGCTCTCGCTCGCGCTGGCCTGGGCGGAAACCATCGGCGCTTTCGATCTCTGGATCGGGGTGAACGCGCTGGACTACTCGGGCTACCCCGACTGCCGGCCCGAGTACATCCGGGCCTTCGAGGCCATGGCGAACGTCGCCACCAGGGCCGGGGTGGAAGGCGCGGGCACCTTCCGGATCCACACGCCGCTCATCCGCTTCACCAAGGCGCAGATCGTGACCTACGGGCGCAACCTGCGGGTGGACTTCTCCCTCACCCACACCTGCTACGACCCCGATCCCGGGGGCGCCTCCTGCGGGCGCTGCGATGCCTGCGTGCTCAGGCTCAAGGGGTTCCGCGAGGCGGGGATGGAGGATCCGATCCGGTACCGGAACGGGTGAGGTCACGAGATGAACCGGAATCCCGGAATCCGTAGCGCGGGCGTCACGCAGGTGATCCCTTCCATCGGGACCACCGCCGGCCGGTCCCCCAGGGCGTCCAGGCGCGCGAAGGATTCCAGCAGCGATTGGTTCCAGCGCAGATCCGCGAGGCGGCCCGTCACGCGGCCGTCGTCGATGAGGAACGTCCCGTCGCGCGTGAGCCCCGTCACCGTGAGCGTTCCCGGATCGACGGGGCGGCAGTACCAGAAGCGCGTGACGAGGATGCCGCGCCCGCAGCCCGCGATGAGCGCCTCGTTCGTGTGCGAGCCGGGGGACAGGACGAGGTTTGAG
>JBGPLH010000120.1:0-8731 GCA_041486365.1 Thermodesulfobacteriota bacterium
GGACTCATCTCGAGCCTCTTCTCGTTCTTCCTGCTCAAGGGGATCCTCCGGCCCGTCGCGGCGTCCTTCCAGGCCTACCGGTCCGTCGAGGCGCTGGGCGAGCGGGTCAAGCCGCTGGGGCTCCGCACGAAGCTGCTCGTCACCTTCCTGTCGCTTGTGCTGGTCCCGCTCACCTTTTCCGGCCTCATGATCCACGAGAAGTCGTCGCTCGCCCTCGAGCGCGTCACGATGGGTTTTGCGGTGAACACCCTCGTGCGGGTGACGAATTCGTTGAAGGAGGTGCCACCTCAGGCGATGTCCTCGGAGCGCCTGCGCCAGGCCGCGGCGATGGCGGCCTTCGAGACCAAGGCGGGCATGGCGGTCCTCGACCGGACCGGTCGCATTCTGGCCAGGACGGGCGAGGCGCGCATGAGCGAGGGCCGGCTGCGGGATGCGCTGCGGGTGGCCCGGGGCGACGGCAGGACGGCCCGGGCGCGGCACGTGGTGATGGACATGTCCGTCCCCGGACGCCCCTGGCGCGTGGTCCTCTACGTGCCCCTCACCTTCGTTCACCGCGAGCTCTCAGTGGTCGACACGAATCTGGCGGTGGTCACGATCCTCGCCCTCCTGATTGCCACGGGGCTCGCGATGATGGCCTCGAGCGACCTCTCCCTCGCGCTCGTCAAGATGGTGGACTGGACCCGGCGCGTGGCCCAGGGCGAGCTGGGCGCGCCGCTGTGCGTGGAGAGCGAGGACGAGCTGGGCGAGCTGGCCTGGTCGCTCAACGGGATGTCGAGGCAGTTGCAGGACATGATCCTCCACGTCCACCGCACCTCCGAGGGGGTGGAGCGGATGAGCGCGAACCTCCGGCAGGTGAGTCAGGGGGTCCTGGAGTCCAGCGACGAGCAGTCCTCCGGCGTGCTGGAGGCCACGAGCGTGATCGACGAGATGAATGCGTCGATCAAGGGCATCGCGCAGAACACCGATCGCCTGAGCGTGTCCGCCGAGGAGTCGTCGTCGTCGATTCTCGAGATGGGCGCCACCGTCGAGGAGGTGAACGGCAACGTCGAGAGCCTCGGCCGATCCGTCGAGCAGTCCGTATCCTCGACCGAGGAGATGGCCGCGTCGATCCGCGAGGTGGCGCGGAACATCGAGGGGCTCGCGGACGTCGCGGAGGAGACGAGCAGCTCGATGGAGGAGATGGTCGCGTCGATCCGCCAGGTGGAGGGGAACGCGGCGGAGACGAAGCGGTTGTCGGTGGACGTGGTGGAGGCGGCTGAGCAGGGCCGCGAGAAGGTGTCGGCCACCATCGCCGGCATCGAGGCGATCCGGTCGGCCACGGAGGAGGCCGGGCGGGTGATCGAGAGTCTGGGCGGTCGGGCCCAGGAGATCGGCGAGATCCTGAACGTGATCGACGAGGTGGCGGAGGAGACGAACCTTCTGGCGCTGAACGCCGCGATCATCGCCGCGCAGGCGGGGGAGCACGGGCGGGGCTTCTCGGTGGTGGCCGACGAGATCAAGGACCTGGCCGAGCGGGTGGGGTCGAGCACGAAGGAGATCGGCAAGCTGATCCGGGCCGTGCAGGAGGAGTCGGGCAACGCGGTGAGTGCGGTGCGGCGGGGCTCGGAGATGGTGGCGACGGGGGTGAAGCTCTCGCGGGAGGCGGGGAGCGCGCTGGAGGGAATCACGGCGAGCGCCCGGCGCTCCGGCGAGATGGTGGGCGAGATCGCGCAGTCCACCACCGATCAGTCGAAGGGATCGGCCCAGGTGGTCACCGCGATGGAGCGGGTCCGCGACACCGTACTGCAGATCCGCACCGCGATGGACGAGCAGGCGCGCGGGTCGGAGCAGGTGATGCACGCATCCGAGTCGATGCGTGAGGTGGCGAAGCAGGTGCGGGAGACGATCCGGGAGCAGGCGCGGGGGTCGGGCCGGATCACCGCGAACATCGAGAACATCCGGGAGATGGTCGACCAGATCAACCAGGCGATCCAGGAGCAGCGGCGGGGAACGGAAACCGCCGTGATGGCCCTGGAGCGGATCCGCGACCGCACCGAACGCAACCTATCCGCCGCCGCCCAGATGGCCGAGGCCGTGCGGTCGCTGATCGCCACGGCCGCCGCCATGGGCGAGGAGATCGAGCAGATCAAGGTCTGAGTCTCCAGAGTCGGCCCTCGCCTCATTCTCGAAGTCGGCCCGCGCTTCCCTGGAACGGCCCTTGCTTCGTGAGGGACCTCCGGGCGCGGGACCTCCGGCGGAACGTTCGAAGGGTTGCGCGCGGCCTTCCGCGGGCGGTAAATTCTGGACGTTGCCCCGACGAGCCCTCATCTAGAGTCGGCCCTCGCGTCCTCTCTGGAGTCAGCCCGCGCTTCCCTGGAACGGCCCTCGCCTGGCGAGGGATCTTCGGGCGCGGAACCTCCGGCGGGACCTCCGGCTCCGGGAAATCCTGTGAACCCCACCCGTGAACCGGGTCGCCCGGGGGCGGCCCCTCCGATCCGCCAGCGCGTGATCCTCCTCGACGCCGGGGAGGGCGCCGTCCGCGAGCGCGCCCGCCGGTACCTCGCCGGGCTCGGGCTGGAGGGGTCACACCTCGATCGAATTCTCGCATCGCTTCCCGGGCCGGTCACCCGGGATCTGCCCGTAGGGAAGGCGGCTGCCATCGCGGAGTACCTCATCGCGCTGGGCTGCGCCGCGCGCCTGGAGGAAGCGACACCGCCGCCACCCGAGCCGGTCCCGATCCATTCCGCGCCGCGCGGGTTCAGGCCCGGACCGGTGTTCGCCCTCTCCGTCGTTCTCTTGCTGCTCCTCACTGCCACATGGCGCATGGGCACATCGCGGGATGAAGCCCTCCCGGGCCTCGTTCCCCGGCCCGCTCTTCAGGAGGTGGAATCGGGCGCATCCGTTCCGGTCCTCCCCTCCGATGGTGTCGGCCCGTCGCTCGGGCGGGGCCTCCGGGTGCAACCGGTCGCCGCCCCCGCCTTCGCGGTGGAATCGCCGGTGGGGACCGATCCCCGGGCTCACGCGCTCAACCAGGAAGGCGTGCACCTCTTCGGCCAGGGGAGCTTCGATGCGGCCCTCGATCGTTTCGAGAGGGCGCACGTTCTCGCGCACGGGAACGCGACGATCGCCGGAAATCTCTCCGATCTCCGGACGTACCTCGGCTGGAGGAGCGTGAAGGCGCAGGAGATGGACCAGGCGCTCGTCCACTTCGAGCGCGCGGTGGAGACGAACGAGGAGAACGTCGACGCCTGGAAGGGGCTCGGGTTCGTCCACCTCCAGCTCAAGGAAACCCCGGAGGCAGTCCGCGCGCTGGAGCGCGCTCACGATCTCTCCCCGGGGGACACTGACGTGGGGATCGCGCTCTCGCGGCTGCTGTATCAATCCGACGATCTCCAGGCGGCCGAGGACGTGCTTTCCTCGCTCCTCACGCGCAAGCCTGGAAATCCTGAGGCGACGAAGCTCCTCGCGCGCATGAAGCGCGACGCAACGGTCGAGGGCAACTTCCAGTCCAACGACACGGGACACTTCCGGCTCAAGTTCGACGGCGCCGAGAATGCGAGCGTGGGAGCGCTCGTGGGCGCGGTCCTTGAGGAGGCCTGGGCGAAGGTTGGCGCCGACTTCCACTATTATCCGGCGGACCCGGTGGTCGTGATCCTGTACGCGCGGGACGATTTCCGGAAGGTGAGCAATTCGCCCGACTGGTCGCGGGGCATCTACGACGGGAAGATCCGGATTCCGGTGGGCGGCGTGAACGAGCGGAGCGACGAGCTCGAGGACGTGATCTTCCACGAGTACACGCACGTCGTGGTGAACCAGATCACCCGGGGCCGGTGCCCCACCTGGCTCAACGAGGGGCTCGCCCAGGTGCAGGAGCCCTCGGCCGACGGGGGCAAGCAGGCGCTGCTGGCCGCCCTGAAATCCCGGGGCCCTATCCCGCTTTCGCGGCTGGAGGGATCCTTCATGCGCCTTCCGGAGTCGCAGGCGCAGGTGGCCTACGCCGAGGGGTACGCCGCAGTGCTATACATCTCCGAGACCTGGAGCTTCTTTCACCTTCGTCAGATCCTGGACCAGATCGGCGAGGGCAAGCGCCCCGAGGAGGCCGTGAAAGACGTCCTCCACTTCGGCTACGAGGATCTCGAGGCGGGGATCGCGGAATACCTGCGGCGCACGGGATGATCCCGTCCGAGGCCGCCTCCCCGCGCCCCCCCTTCGAGGAGATCCGCCTGGCGCCCACGCCGGCCACGAGCCCGGCATGACCACCACGGATTCCGGTGTGACCCTGTCCCGGCGGGAAGATCGGCGCATGGCGCTGCTCCTGGCGGCCGCCGCGGCGCTGCTCTATGCCCCGACGCTCGCCTACGACTTCACGGCGTGGGACGATCCCGAGTACATCCTTCGCAACCCCCTGATCCGTTCGCTCGATCTCGCCTCGATCCGCTCACAGTTCACGCACTTCTACCTGGCCAACTACACCCCGTTGCACTTGACCACCTACACGATCCTCCGGGCGGTGGCCGGTGTGCAGCCCTGGGCCTATCACGCGCTGAACGTCGGCCTGCACGGCCTGTGCGCCGCGCTCGGCTACCTCCTGCTCCGGCGGCTCGCCCTTCCGGTGGCCGCCGCGGCCCTTGGGGCCGCGATCTTCCTCGCTCATCCCGCGCAGGTGGAGGTGGTGGCCTGGGCGAACCAGACGAAGACGCTCCAGGCGACGGCCTTCGGACTCGCGGCGCTGCTGTCCTTGCTGCGATTCCGCGACGAGCGCGCGGCGGGTAAGGGCGGCGGGGCCTACGCCGCAACCCTCCTCCTGTTCGCGGCCGCGCTGCTCTCCAAGCCCCAGGCGATCGCATTCCCCGCGCTGTACTTCCTGGCGGAGCGATCACTCGGAAGGGACCGCAAGCGGCTGCCCTGGGGGGCCTGGGTTCCCTTTGCGCTCCTGGCGGCTCCGGCCGCGTGGATCGGGAGGCTGGCGCAGGCGAGGTGGGGCGCCGTGAAGCTGTACGGGGATCTGGGCCTCGCGGGGAGCCTTTTCGAAACGCCGATTCTTCTCGTTCGCTACCTTCGCCTGGCGATCTTCCCGACGGACCTCACGATCGTCTACGAGCTCAGGCGCGTGGAGTCGTTCCTCGATCTCCGGGCCTTCGCCTGCGCAATCCTCCTCGTGGCCATCGCGGCCTGCGCCTGGCGCCTGCGTAACCGCCCCGGCCGTCCCTGGCACGCGCTCGGCTGGTTCGTGGCGCCGCTCGTGCCGGTTCTGGGCTGGGTGCCGCTGCACGTGCCCATGGCGGAGCGCTACCTGTACCCCTCGCTCCTGGCGCTGGGGTGGGTGCTGGGAGGGACCTCGGAGGCACTGCCTGTTCGCGCGAGGCGCATGCTGTGGATCGTGCCCGCGCTCTTCGCCGTCCTCGCGGTCCAGCGCATGCCCGCGTGGAAGAATGCCGACGCCGTCTGGGAGACGGCGATCCGCGATCATCCGGGCTCCGCCCATGCCTGGATCGGGCGGGGCGCCTATCGGGCCGACCAGAGCCAGGTCCTGGCCGCCGAGGGCGATTTCCGCGAGGCGATCCGGCTTGATCCGGGGAACGTGGAAGCCTGGACGAATCTCGGGGTCGTGCTGAACCGGCTCGGAAGACCCCAGGAGGCGCTGCCCGCCTGGGCGCGGGCGGCGGCGCTCGAGCCGCGGGCCGTCTGGCCGAAGCTGCTCATCGCGCGCGATCTGTCGCGCCGCGGGGATCGCGCGCGCGCGGCGGCGCTCTACGACGAGGCGATCCGTCTGAAGCCGGACATGGCGGCGGCCTGGCTCTACCGCGCCGCGGCGCGGCAGCGAACGGGAGACCTGACGGGGGCCCTCTCGGATCTGGAGCGCGCCGTGGCGCTCGATCCCCTCCTCACGGACGCGCAGGTGGGGTTAGGGAATTTTCTCGATCAGCGGGGCGACCGCGCAGGGGCCATCAAGGCCTACCACGACGCCCTGAACTGCGCTCCTGCCGAATCGCCGACCATCGCGCGGGTCCGGCAACGGCTCGAGGCGCTCGAGGGAAGCCCCTAGCAGGGCCGCACTGCGGGGGCCGCACTGCGGGGGCCGCGTGGCGGGCGTCCCGCGGTGGCGGTATGCTCGCACCATGGGCCAGCAGAAGACCGAAGCGATCGTGCTCCGCGCCACGGACTTCGGCGAGTCCGACCGGATCGTTCACTTCTTCACCCGCGATTTTGGCCGCGTTCGCGGCGTCGCAAAGGGCGCCAAGCGCAGCCTCAAGCGCTTCGTCGGCTCGCTCGAGCCGCTCGCTCACGTCGATCTCCGCTTCTTCGAGAAGAAAACCGCCGATCTCGTCCGCATCGAGGCCTCCAACATTCGCGCGCAGTTCCCCGGCATCCGCGCCGACCTCGAGAAATATGGCGAGGCCTGCCTGATCGTGGAGATCGTGACGCTGGCCACGGGCGAGCGGGAGGTGCACCGCGCGCTCTTCGATACGCTCCTGCGGGGACTGGCGCTGATCGACCGGCTGGAGGACTGGTCCGTGAAAGGCGAGGGGGTGGGGCGGCTCCTCGAAACGCGCATGCTCTCCCTCGTGGGGTTCGAGCCGGAGGTGAGCGCCTGCGTGGGGTGCCGCAAGCCACTGGACCGTATCACGCGCGCCGCCTTCTCCGTCGCCCGGGGCGGCGTGATCTGCGACGATTGCGCGCGGGGGGAGCGGGATCTCATCCCGCTGGGTCTGGCGACGCTGCGGCTCCTGGCCCAGGGGCTCCGGGCCGACGTGGATCTCTTCCCTCGCTTCGCCTGGACCGCCGCCTCCTCCGCGGAAGCGGCCCGCGTCCTTCATCCCTTCGCCCAGGCCCAGGTGGGGCGCGAGTTCCGCACGCTCCGGTTCCTCGCCGGACTCGCGCGATGCGCCCCTCGCGGCGGCTCGGCCGGGTCCTGAGGACCTCGTCCCGCCCGGCTCCGGTTCGCCTCGCGCCCTGCCCCGCGGCCCGCGCTGCGGCCCGCGCTGCTTGACAGGAAGCCCCTGGCACGGCTAGTCTTTTCCGTCCATCCGGCCGGCGTCGGGCACCGTCAACATACCCGGTCGTCCCTGACACTCGCCCCAAAGGGCTCCCCATGACGTTCCAGTCGCTGGTCCTTGCCCTGCAGGATTTCTGGGCACGGCAGAACTGCGCGATCCTGCAGCCCTACGACCTCGAGGTTGGCGCCGGGACGTTCCACCCCGCGACCTTCCTCCGGGTACTCGGGAGCGCCCCCTGGAAGGCCGCCTACGTGCAGCCTTCGCGGCGACCGACCGATGGTCGCTACGGCGAGAACCCCAACCGTCTCCAGCACTACTACCAGTTCCAGGTGCTCCTGAAGCCGTCCCCGGCGGACGTGCAGGACCTCTACCTCGAGAGCCTGAGGCACTTCGGCGTCGATCCGATCGAGCACGATATCCGTTTCGTGGAGGACGACTGGGAGAGCCCCACGCTCGGCGCCTGGGGCCTGGGCTGGGAGGTCTGGCTCGACGGGATGGAGATCACCCAGTTCACGTACTTCCAGCAGGTCGGCGGGATCGACCTATCGCCGATCCCGGTCGAGCTCACCTACGGGATCGAGCGGATCGCGATGTACCTGCAGGGCGTCGAGAACGTGTACGACCTGGAGTGGACCAAGGGCGTGTCCTACGGCGACGTGCACAAGCGCTCGGAGCGTGAGTTCTCGAAGTACAATTTCGAGACGGCCGATGTGCCGATGCTCTTCCGCCTCTTCGACGCCTTCGAGACCGAGTGCCGCGGTCAGCTGGACGCGGGGCTGGTGCTCCCCGCCTACGAGTTCTGTCTGAAGTGTTCCCATGCGTTCAACCTGCTCGACGCCCGCGGCGCGATCTCGGTCACCGAACGGACCGGCACGATCGCCCGCGTGCGCGCGCTCGCCAGCCGCTGCGCGCGCGCCTACCTCGATAGCGTCGAGCCGCGCCCCGGGTCCGAACCGGCCGAGGCCGCTCCGGCGCCCTAGGCGCCCCGAAGGGATCCCCGCGAACGATGGGCAAAGATCTCCTGCTCGAGGTGGGCACAGAAGAGATTCCCGCGCGCTTGCTCGCGAAGGCGCTCGAGGACCTGCGCGGCCTGGTCAAGGATCGCATGCAGGCGGCCGGAGTCGCGCCCCGCACGACCCGAGTGGTCGGTACGCCGCGCCGCCTGGCGCTCCTCGGGGAGGAAATCCCGGAGACGCAGCCGGAGAAGCTCGAGACGCTTCTCGGCCCCTCCCGCAAGGTCGCCTTCGACGCGCAGGGAAGGCCGACGAAGGCCGCCGAGGGGTTCGCGCGAGGGCAGGGCGTTGAGCTCGCCGACCTCGTCGTCGAGGCCACGCCGAAGGGCGAATACGTCGCCGTGCGCCGGAGGACCGGAGGTGTCCCGACCACGCAGCTCCTTGCCCGGATCCTCCCCGAGGCGATCGAGGCGATCCCGTTCCCGAGGTCCATGCGCTGGGGAACCGGGGACCTGCGGTTCGTGCGACCGATCCACTGGATCGTGGCGCTCCTGGGCAGGGACGTGATCTCCTTCGAGCTCGGCGAGGTGAAGAGCGGCCGCGAGAGCCGGGGCCACAGGTTCCTCCATCCGGGGAGCGTGAAGATCGGCTCGCCCGGCGAGTACCTGGAGGCGATGGAGGCGCACGGCGTTATCGTGGATCCTGCCGATCGGCGGGCCCGGATCGAATCGGAGATCCACGCCTGGGCCTCCACGGTCGACGGGCTTCCGATCCAGGATCCGGCGCTGCTGGACCACGTCA
>JBGPLH010000121.1:0-8691 GCA_041486365.1 Thermodesulfobacteriota bacterium
GGTCTTCTTGCCGACGCCCGGCACCGCCACGATGGGCGCCGTCTTCCCCTCCACGATCGACCGCACGACGTCGGGCGCCGAGAGTCCGGAGAGGAGGTTCAGTGCCACCTTCGGGCCCACGCCGGAAACCCCGATCAGCAGACGGAACACGTCCCGTTCCAGCGCCGTGAGGAATCCGAACAGGATAAAGGCGTCCTCCCGCACGTGGGTATGCGTGAGGAACTCGACCGTCTCCCCTTCTTCCGGAAGCTCCGTGAAGGTGGACAGCGGCACGCTCACCTCGTAGCCCACCCCTCCGACATCCACGAGGATCCGTTCGGTGCTCTTGGCCGCCAGGCGACCCCGCAGGCTCCCGATCACAGGATCAGCCGCCGCGCGCGGCGCGCGCCCCGGCCCCCCGGCGAGAGCCGCGCACCCTCGCCCGCCGCGCGGGCAATTCTCGCCAGCGTCGGGGCGCACTGCGCGTGGCAGATCGCCGCAGCCAGCGCGTCCGCGGCGTCTGGCGCGGGCCGGCGGGCCAGCCCGAGGATCGTCCGCACCATCTCCTGGACCTGCGCCTTCTCCGCGCGCCCCGATCCGACCACGGCCATCTTGATCTGCGCCGCCGCGTAGGCGCGCACCGGCAGGCCCGCCTGCGCCGCGGCCACGAGGGCCGCGCCACGGGCATGGCCGAGGGTGATCGCCGAGCGGACGTTCTGCGCGTAGAAGACGTCCTCGATGGAGACGATGGCGGGCTGGTGGTCGCGGATGACGGCGGCGAGGCTCTCGAAGAGGGAAAGCAGGCGGGAGGCCAGCGGACGCTCAGCACCCACAGCCAGGGCGCCGCTGGCGACGTGGGCAAAGCGGCGGCCGCACACCTCGATGACGCCGTAGCCCGTCGTCCGGGAACCGGGGTCTACTCCAAGGACGCGGTAGCCCTCCCCCATGCGCCCCCCGACCGCGCGTGGTTCACGCGAGGTTTTCCATCTCCGATTCGGGAATGTCGAAGTTCGCGTACGCGTTTTGGACGTCATCGTTGTCTTCAAGAGTGGACATCATGCGGAGCATCGACGCCGCCTCGGCCCCCTTCAGGGTGACCTGGCTCTGGGGCAGCATCGTGACGTCCGCCGACGCGATGGGCAGCCTGGCGGCCTCGATGGCCGCCTTCACCGTCTCGAAGTCCTTCGGGTCGGTGATCACCTCGAAGCCCGACTCACTGTCGCGCACATCCTCCGCCCCGACCTCGAGGGCCACTTCCATGACCTTCTCTTCCGTGACGCCCGCCGACCGGTCCAAGGAGATGTATCCCTTCTTGTGGAACATCCAGGCGACGCTGTTGGGAGCGCCGAGGTTGCCGCCCATCTTCGTGAAGATGTGGCGGATCTCGCCGGCCGTGCGGTTCTTGTTGTCGGTGAGGCACTCGACAAGGACCGCGGCGCCACCGGGTCCGAACCCCTCGTAGGTGAGCTCGTCGTAGTGGACACCCTCGAGCTCCCCCGTGCCCTTCTTGATCGCCCGTTCGATGTTGTCCTTGGGCATGTTGACGCCCTTGGCCTTGTCGATGGCCAGGCGGAGTCGGGCATTCAAGGCGGGGTCGCCACCGCCGAGCCGGGCCGCGGTGATCAACTCCTTGGTGACCTTCGTGAACATGGCGCCGCGCTTGGCGTCGGCGGCGCCCTTCTTCCGCTTGATCGTGCTCCACTTCGAGTGGCCGGACATGAACGCTTTCCTGGTCGTGCACCGATGCTCTGCCGGGCCCGAGCCCGGAGGTCCCGCCGGAGGCCCCGCGCGCAGCGCGGGCCGACTCCTGCCATGGCGCGAGGGCCGACTCTCACGAAGCGCGGACCGAGCCCGAGGACGCGCGGGCCGACCAGGCATGGGGGGGTTTGAGGGGGACGGCCGGGGGCGACGGCGTCGGGTCAAACTAGCACGGGGGGGCTGAATCTGTAAAGAAAATCGAGTCTCAGGGCCTACCGCAGCGCGGCTCCATCGCGCGCCCCCATCAGCACGCGCGAGAGCGTCCGGAGCGCCGCCGCGGTCCGGATCCCGTGCCACGCGAGAAGCGTTCCGTCCACGCGCAGCACCTCGGGAGCGACGCCCGCCCGGACGAGGGCCTCGCGGTCCGCTTCCGCGAACGCGTAGGGCTCCGTCGGGAGCAGGGCGAGGGCGGGCATGCGCCGGGCCGCCTCCTCGATCGTCGTGCGCGGATAGCGCTTGTCCTCGTCGCTGAAGACGTTCCGTCCGCCGCAGGTGTTGAGCAGATCGGCAAGGTAGGTATCGTCGCTGGCCGTGATCCAGGGATCCTTCCAGACGGGGACGAAATAGGAGACGGCCGCATGGGACGCGGCCGCGCCGCGGGCCTCGAGGAGCGCAGCCCGCACGTCCGCGAGAAAGGGCGCCGCGCCCTCCTCCGTCGCCGTAAGCCTCGCCATCTCCGCCATCGCCCCGATCGCCTGCAACACGGTGCGAGGAAAGGAGACGTGGACGGGAAGCCCCGCGGCTTCGAGCTTGCGCACCGCGTGCTCGCGGTTCTCCTCCGCGTTGGCCAGCACGAGATCGGGTTCGAGCGCCGTCACCCGCGCCACGTCGGGCGACACCACGTGTCCCACCCGGGGAAGAGCCGCGACCAATTCCGCCGGATCGGTGCACCAGTCGGTCACGCCCACGAGTCGGTCCCCGAGGCCGAAGGCCGCGAGCGTCTCCGTCACGCTCGGAACGAGCGAGACCACGCGGCGCGGTCGCTCCGGCAACGTGAGCGTTCTGCCGAGATCGTCCTTCACCTGCACCGGATTCTCCACGCCGGCCCGGGAGCGCGGCGTCTCCGGGCCGGAGGTCGAGGTCAGCCGGCGGCGGCCATCGCGTCGTGCAGGAAGCTCACGACCCGCTGATCCGTGAAGAGGTTCACGTCGGGCGCCAGGGCCTTGGCGTACCGGTCGAAGTAGAGCATCTGCTTGGTGAGGAGCGTGAACTCCCGCGGAAAGGACCAGCCGTGGCGCGCCGCGCGCCGCATGAAGGCCGGGAAGATCTCCTCGTAGCGGATGTCCCGGTAGTGACGCGTGAAGAAGGGCGCGTACAGCTCCTCGAGATCGTGGATCACGTCCTCGACGCGGGTGCCCGCGGGAATCGCGCCCATCTCCTGTAGCGGAGCAACGAGGCCAGCGACGTCCGCGGTGGCGAAGGCCCGCATGTAGCGGAAGATACGATCGCGGGAGGCGGCGTCGAACTTGCCCATGATCCCGAAATCGAGATAGCCGATCCGGCGTCCCGGGAGCAGCAGGAAGTTCCCCGCATGGACGTCGCCATGGAAGAATCCGTAGAGCGCGAATGCCTGCATCCAGGCCCGCACGCCGCGGAGCAGGACGCCCTCGGAATCCGGCACTTCGCGCCGGATCCGATCGAAATCGCTGATCTTGATCCCGTAGAGGCGTTCCATCGTGAGCACCCGCCTCGTGCTGAAGGCGCGGTAGAGCCTGGGAACCACGATATCGTCGTTGCCGAGCTCCTTCTGGATGAGGGCAAAGCGCTCCATGTGCTCCGCCTCGAGTCCGAAGTCCATCTCCTCGCCCAGCTGCATTCGAAGGTCCTCGACCTGGCGGGTGGCGTGCGCCAGCCGGACCACGGGGATCAGGGTCTCGAGCGTGCGCGTGATCATGCGCATGTGGTGCATGTCACGCTCGACGATTTCCGCGAGACCGGGCCGCTGCACCTTGAGCACCACGTCGGTCCCGTCCTGAAGGCGCGCCGCGTGCACCTGGGCGATGCTGGCCGCGGCGAGGGGCACGGGATCGATTTCCGCGAAGAGCTTTTCGAGGGGCGCGCCCAGGTCCTCCTCGATGGCCCTCCGCACGACGGCGAAGGGCTCGGGAGGCACCTCGTCCAGCAGCCGGGCCAGCTCCACGGCGTAGGGCTCCGGGAGGAACCCCGTCGACGAGGCGGCAAGCTGGCCGAACTTGATCCAGGTGGGGCCGAGGCGCTGGAGCGCGAGGCGCAGCGCCAGGGGTCCGGGGAGAGGCCCGGGCCGGGGTCGTCCGCGCAGGAACGCCCGGAGGCGGCGCAGGCCGAGCCGGTCGGCGAGGACCGAGAGGGCCGCCGCCGCGAAGACGGTGTTCACCTCGGCCATCCGCGCAAGCGCGCGCAGGTAGCGTTCCGGCCTGCTCATGCCTGGACTCCAGGGGAAAGCGCCATCGCGGGGAAGCATCCCGAACGTTCGTTGTTAGCACAGCCCCCGATCCCTCGGCAACCGCGCGGCCCGCCTTGCCAAAGGCGGCGGCGCCCGCTTATCTTGGCTCCTTCGCGATATCCACGCATTCATCCCGGCGGGTCGGGCCCGCGGCCGCCGCCCCAAGGAGCGCGCATGCGTAATCGCTGGAACGACGACGAGGCGAAGGGCCTGGACGCGATGGGGCTCCTCGTCCTCTCCTCGCGCCTGCTCGGCGCCGAGCCCGACCTCGTGCTCTGGGGCGGGGGGAACACCTCCATGAAGGGCCTGGAGCGCGACTTCCGCGGCCGCGAGGTTCGCGTGCTCCGCGTCAAGGGAAGCGGCTCGGATCTGAAGACGATCGAGCCGAGGCACTTCTCCGGGATCCGGCTCGAGGATCTCGAGCCCTTGTATCAGCGCGAGTCGATGACGGACGACGAGATGGTCGCGTACCTCGCGCACACGCTCCTGGAGCCGGGCTCGGCGCGCCCCTCGATCGAGACGCTGCTCCACGGTTTCGTTCCCCACACCTTCATCCACCACACCCACGCCGACGCGATCCTCTCGATCACCAACCTCGACGTCGGCCGCAAGATCGTCTCCGGGCTCTACGGCAAGGACGCCGTGCTCGTCCCCTACCGCCGCCCGGGCTTCGCGCTCTCCCGCCAGGTGGCCGACGCCGTCCGCGCCCACCCGGAGGCGCGCGCGGTGGTGCTCGAGTGGCACGGGCTGATCACCTGGGGCGAGACGGCCAAGGAGAGCTACTCCTCCACCATCGAGATGGTGACCCGGGCGGAGGAGCTCGCGGCGGATCGTGCCCGCGGACGGCAGGTGTTCGGGCCGCCGATCGTGGCGACGCCCGCCCCGGAGGAACGGCGGCGGCTCGCGGCGGAAATCGCGCCCGCAATCAGGGGGGAGACCTCGCGGGAGGCGCGGGTGGTCCTTCACTTCGATGACGGATCGGACGTGCTCGACTTCCTCCACGCGCGCGACGGCGCGGCGCTGTCCCAGGTGGGGCCGGCCACGCCCGATCACATGATGAACACGAAGGTCCTGCCGCTCTGCGCCGGGGACCTTCCGCTGTCGGACCCGGACGCGTCGCGCGCGCGCCTGCGCGAGCGGCTCGCCCGGTACGCGGAGGACTACCGCGCCTGGGTCGGTCGGCACCAGCGCCCGGGCGATCCGGTGCTCGATCCCTACCCGCGGGTGATCCTCGTGCCCGGCGTCGGCATGTTCACCACGGGGAAGGACGTGCAGCGCGCCCGGATCGTGGCGGACATCTACCACCACACGATCCACGTGATGCGCGGAGCCGTTGGAATCGGGAAGTACACCTCGCTCCCGGACGACGACGCCTACGACATCGAGTACTGGCCCATGGAGCTCTACAAGCTCGCTCTGCTTCCGGTCGAGAAGGAGCTGTCGCGGCGCGTGGCGTTCGTGACGGGGGCCGCCCGGGGCATCGGCGCCGCGATCGCGCGGCGCCTGGCCTCCGCCGGGGCGCACGTCGTCGTGACGGACGTGGACGAGGGGCGGCTCTCGGCCGTGTCAGATGAGATTGCGAAGAAGGAAGGAGCGGGCCGGGCGCTCCCGCTCGCGATGGACGTGACGGACGAGGCGGACCTGCAGCGCGCCTTTGACGCCGCCTGCGTCGCCTATGGTGGCGTG
Organism: Thermodesulfobacteriota bacterium; assembly: GCA_041486365.1. Lineage (GTDB taxonomy): Bacteria > JAUYMQ01 > JAUYMQ01 > JAUYMQ01 > JAUYMQ01 > JBGPLH01. The sequence goes on from JBGPLH010000121.1 coordinate 5,846, forward strand.
GATATCGTCGTGAGCAACGCCGGCATGGCGGTCTCCTCGCCGATCGACACGCTTCGGGTGGAGGACTGGCGCCGCAGCCTCGAGGTGAACGCGACGGGACACTTCCTCGTGGCGCGGGAGGCGCTACGGGTAATGAAACGGCAGGGGCTCGGAGGGAGCGTCGTGTTCAACGCGAGCAAGAACGTGCTCGCCCCCGGGAAGGACTTCGCGGCCTACTCCGCGGCCAAGGCGGCGCAGACCCAGCTCGCACGGGTGCTCGCCATCGAGGGCGGTCCGTACGGGATCCGCGTGAACCTCGTGAACCCCGACGCGGTCTTCCAGGACTCGGGGCTCTGGTCCCCGGAGGTGCGGGCCCAGCGCGCGGAGGCCCAGGGCATCCGCCCCGAAGAGGTCGAGGATTACTACCGGAGGCGCAACCTGCTGCAGGCCCCCGTCCTCCCGGAGGACGTCGCGGAGGCGGTGCTCTTCCTCGCGAGCGAACGGAGCGCGAAGACCACGGGCTGCATCGTCCCGGTGGACGGGGGAATCGTCGGGGCGTTCCCGCGCTAGTCGCGCCCCGTGGACGCTCTAGGCACGAGGGAGCCGCTAGTCCCGTCCGGTGTTCCGCCGGAGGTCCCGCCGGAGGTCCCGAGCGAAGCGAGGGCCGACAAGAGTCATCAAGTCGCGAGGACCGACTCTGGACAAGCTGCGAGAACCAGCGCCCTCCATGCCGCGCGGGCCGGCTTCCGAAAAACCAAAGCCCCGGACTCGCGTCCGGGGCTTTTCGTTCTCTCGCCCGTGCTCAATCCTCCGGCGGCTCGAGGCCTCCGGTGGAGGGCCATGACGGTCGTGCCGAGATCCGCTCGAACCAGCCGTCCAGGTTCGGGAAGCGCGCCCAGTCGAAGCCTTCCTCCTGCATGAGGCGGGCGAAAACCGGGGCGAAGGCGATGTCGCCCAGCGAGTACTGCTCACCGGCGAGCCAGCGCTTCCCGTCGATCTCCTGCTCCATCGTCCCGAGGTGCCGGAGGAAGGCCGCCATCGCCTCCTCCCGCTTGTCCCCCTCCGCCTGACGCGCCCGGAAGCCCGCCGGCATGAGGTGGTTGTTCGCGAAGTCGACCCAGATCCGGAGGTAGGCGCGCCCCTCGGGCGTGGGGGGCATCAGCGGCGGGTCCGGGTATTTCTCGTTCAGGTACTCGTTGACGATCGCGGACTCGTACAGGCGCGTCTCGCCGTCCACGAGGACGGGGACCTTTCCGTAGGGACTCACCTTGTGAAAGTCCGCGGGCTTGTTCTTCAGATCGATCTCGATGCGATCGTAGGGGAGCCGCTTCTCGGCGAGCACCATGCGGGTGCGCAGCGCGTAGGGGCAGTAGTAGGTCGAGTAGAGCCGAATCACGGGGGACCTCCCTGGCTTCCACGGCGGCCGGCCCGGCGAAGTGCCGGTGACGCGCCACTCCTCTGGAGCCTAGGCGGGCGGAGCAGCAGCGTCAAGGCGGCGGGATCAATTGTCGTTGTCGTCGATGTTGTCGGCCAGGTTGCAGCTGTCCTGGTCGGGAGACTGGCAGCCTCCCTCGCACTGCGGGCCCGCGGGGGTCACGTTGGCCCAGCCGCCTTCCTCGCTCGAGCAGGACCAGTCGGGGTTGACGTCATTCGCGCGGACGCAGGCGCCCGGCGCGCAGACGATATCGCCCTCTCCGTTCCGCACCGCCACGCCCATGTCCCACTGCGCGCAGTAGAGCTCCCCCTCGGCGTCGCGCATGCAGCGCGGCTGCGGCAGCTGCTGCGCCGCGCCGGGAAGGGGGAAGAACAAGGAGAAGAACAAGAGGAAGAGGAGAGCAAGCGGAGCGACCGCGCGTGGTGTCATGGGAAAACCTCTCCTGGAGGGGCCTCCGCGACAGGCCCCAGGCCCGGCTCCGGTCCCGATTCAGGTTCCGGAACCTTTATACCACGACCAGGCGGGAAGACGGGCGGGCTCTCCCCTGCGGCGCGCGGATCCGCCTGCCCGCGGAATTCCCCGTCCACCGGAAGCCCTCGAGACGGCGGCGGGAATTCCTCTCGTCGCGCAAGCGACAAGGCCCCCGGGGTTTCCCCCCGGGGGCCTTCATCATTAATCCGGTGGCGTCCTACTCTCCCACCCAGTGGCCCGGGCAGTACCATCGGCGCTGGAGGGCTTAACTTCTCTGTTCGGGATGGGAAGAGGTGTTTCCCCTCCGCTATAGCCACCGAAACCGTTCACGCCGCGCGTATTCGCGGCAGGCATCTCTCACAATTGAATACGGGCCTTGAATCTCGCGAAGAGATTTCATCGACACCCCCCGGCGTCCCGGGGCGCGCCCGCGGCGCGCCCCGGAGACCGGGAAATAGTGGTCAAGCCTCACGGCCTATTAGTACCGGTAAGCTGAGTGCGTTACCGCACGTACACATCCGGCCTATCAACCTCGTCGTCTACAAGGGGCCTTCAGTCTCCCGAAGGAGAAGGGAAGTCTAATCTTGGGGTAGGCTTCACGCTTAGATGCTTTCAGCGCTTATCCCTTCCGCACATAGCTACCCAGCGGTGCCTCTGGCGAGACAACTGGTACACTAGCGGTGCGTCCATCCCGGTCCTCTCGTACTAGGGACAGGTCCCCTCAAACTTCCTACGCCCACGCCAGATAGGGACCGAACTGTCTCACGACGTTCTAAACCCAGCTCACGTACCGCTTTAATTGGCGAACAGCCAAACCCTTGGGACCTGCTTCAGCCCCAGGATGCGATGAGCCGACATCGAGGTGCCAAACCTTCCCGTCGATATGAACTCTTGGGGAAGATCAGCCTGTTATCCCCGGAGTACCTTTTGTCTGATGAGCGACGTCCCTTCCACCCGGTAA
>JBGPLH010000122.1:0-8654 GCA_041486365.1 Thermodesulfobacteriota bacterium
CAACCCGCAGTTCGGGCGCTCGCGGTCTTATCTTTCCCCGATGCCCGCCGCTGCGCCCGACCGACTCCTCACTGGACTGAATTCCGCCCAAACAGACGCTGTCCTTCGCACCGAAGGTCCCCTCCTAATCCTCGCCGGCGCCGGCTCCGGAAAGACGCGCGTCCTCACCACGCGGCTCGCTCGGCTGGTCGAAGTACACGGGGTCCACCCCGGTTCCATTCTCGCCGTCACCTTCACGAACAAGGCCGCCGGCGAGATGCGCGATCGCCTGCGCGGCCTGCTGGGGGAGGCGGCGGCGGACCTCTGGGTGGGGACCTTCCACTCCACCTGCGCCCGGATCCTGCGGAAGGAGATCCATCACCTCGGGATCCCGACCGGCTTCGTGATCTACGACGAGAAGGACGCCCAGGGCGTGATCCGGGAGGCGCTGCGGCGCTGCGACCTCGACGAGAAGATCTACGCGCCCGGCCCGATGCTCTGGCAGATCGAGCAGGCCAAGAACGAGGCGGTCTCGCCCGAGACCCTCGCGGAGCGGGCGGACGGCCTTCAGAGCGCCCGGGTGGCCAAGGTCTACGGCGTGTATCAGTCGCTCCTGCGGGAGAACAACGCGCTCGACTTCGGCGATCTGATCCGGCTCACCGTGGAGCTCTTCGAGCGTCACCCGCGCGTGGCCGACTGGTACCGGGACCGCTGGCGACACGTGCTCGTGGACGAGTACCAGGACACGAATCTCGCCCAGTACCGGCTGGTGCGGCTCCTCACGCAGGGCTCAGGCAATCTCTGCTGCGTGGGTGACGAGGATCAGAACGTGTACTCCTGGCGCGGCGCCACGATCCGCAACATCCTCGACTTCGATCGGGATTTCCCCGACGCGCGCGTGGTGAAGCTCGAGCAGAACTACAGGTCGACGAACCTCATCCTGAAGGCCGCCGGCGCCGTCGTGGCGCGCAACCGCCGCCGCCGCCCCAAGTCGCTCTGGACGGACCGCCCCGGCGGCGATCCGATCGTTGTCTACCCGGCGCGCGACGAGTACGACGAGGCGCGATTCATCGTCGGCGAGATCAAACGGATGCGCGGCCGGGGGCTCAGGTATCACGACGTGGCGATCTTCTACCGCACGAACGCTCAGTCGCGCGTTCTGGAGGAGGTGCTCCTCGAGGCGAACATCGCCTACGCCGTCGTGGGAGGCGTCAGGTTCTACGACCGCGCGGAGGTGAAGGACCTCCTCGCGTATCTGCGGGTGATCCACAATCCCGCGGATGCGGTGGGCCTGAAGCGGATCATCAACACGCCGCCGCGCGGGATCGGCAAGACCACGATCGATCGGGCCGAGGAGCGGGCGCGGCGCGAGGGGGTCACGCTCCATGACGCCTTTCGCGCCGAGGCGGAGGATCCGCAGGGGCCGTCGGGCGCGCCCCGGAGGTCCCCCGCGGAGCGGGGGCCGACAAGATCCAACAGGCAGGTCGGCGACTTCCTCTCCTTCCTCGATCGCCTGCGGGAAACCTCGAAGGACGCCCTGCCGAGCGCGCTCCTCCTGAAGGTGATCGAGGAGACGGGCTACGTGCGTCGGCTGGACGGGGAGGACACGCCCGATGCGCGCTCCCGCGTCGAGAACGTGGAGGAGCTGGTGACGAGCGTCTTCACCTTCGAGGAGAACACTCCGGACGCAACGCTCGCGGGCTATCTCGATCAGATCACCCTCGTGGCCGCCGTCGATTCCCTCGAGGAAACGCCCGACCGCGTGGTGCTCATGACCGTGCACTCGGCCAAGGGCCTCGAGTTCCCCGTGGTGTTCATCGCGGGGATGGAGGAGGGGCTCTTCCCGCACGGCCTCTCGCAGCAGGATCCCGATTCGATCGAGGAGGAGCGGCGCCTGTGTTACGTCGGCATGACCCGCGCGAAGGATCGGCTCTACCTCACCCGCGCCGCCGCGCGCCGCGTGTTCGGGAGCCTGCGCTTCAACGATCCGTCGCGCTTCTTCGACGAGATCCCGCCCGAGTTCGTCCAGGCGATCTCTCCACCGGTTGGCGGCGGATGGCGGGACAGGCCGCAGGGAAGCGCGCCGCGCACGGTGACCCGCAAGCGCGGCGGCGAGGGCGCGTCGCGTGTCCGGGACGGAGAGCGGCGGATCGACTACGCCTACGACCAGACGGGCGAGCACGGGGAGGACCGCGAGATGCCGCTCTCCGATCTCGCGGACGTGCGCCTCGAGAGGGGGACGCGGGTGCGACACCCGAACCTCGGCCTGGGGGCGGTCGAGCGGGTGGAGGGGGAGGGGCGCCGGGCCCGCGTCGTGATCCGGTTCGAGCGCGGGGGAGTGCGCACCTTCATGCTGGCGTACGCGGAGCTGGAGATCGTATAGTGCGGGTTCTCCGGACCGGGGCAGGTCCGGGCGCCCGAACGGACCAGACAGGAGAAAGGGAAGTGAGCGACCTGAAGAAGCCGAGCGGCGCCGAGGACGAGTACTTCGCGCGGGAGGAGATCAAGCGCAAGGAGCAGGCGAAGATCAAGCTCTCCCACCAGGAGCGGGAGAAGCTGAAGCAGCTCCACTGGATGCGCTGCCCCAAGTGCGGCCACACGATGGGGGAGATCGCCTTCCGCGACATGCTCGTGGATCGCTGCACCGAGTGCAAGGGCGTCTTCTTCGACGCGCCGGAGCTGGAGCATTTCGCGGGACGACTGGGGAACGTTCTCACCGCCCTGCAGGGCCTCTTCAAGGAGTAGGCATCGTGAAGATCACCCGGGAGACCGTGCTGCACGTGGCGGGGCTGGCCCGCCTCTCGCTCTCCGCGGAGGAGGTGGACACCTACGCGCGCCAGCTCAACGCGATCCTCGACTACATGGATGAGCTGAACGCCCTCGACACGACGGGCGTCGAACCCACCGAACACGCGATCCCGCTCGAGACCCCCTTCCGCGAGGACCGGGTCCTGCCTTCCCTCGATCCGGAGAAGAGCCTCCGGAACGCCCCGGAGCGCAGCGGCACCTTCTTCAAAGTCCCCAAGATCCTCTGACGCCATGAACCTCCACGGCCTCACCGCTCTCGCCGCACGCGACCGGATCGCCCGCGGCGAGATCACCGCGTCCGATCTCCTCGAGTCCGTCCTCGGCCGGATCCGCCAGGAGGAGGAACGCGTCCGCGCCTACATCACCATCACGGACGATCTCGCGCGCGCGCAGGCGGAAGCCGTGGACGCCGCCCGCAAGCGGGGCGAGACGCTCGGGCCGCTCGCCGGCGTCCCCGTGGCGGTCAAGGACATCATCTGCACGGAGGGCGTGCGGACCACCTGCGGCTCGAAGATCCTCGGCGACTTCATCCCCCCCTTCGACGCGACGGTCGTGGAGCGGCTCCGCCGGGCCGGGGCCGTGATCGTCGGCAAGGCGAACATGGACGAGTTCGCCATGGGCTCCTCGACCGAGCACTCCGCCTTCGGCCGCACGCGCAACCCGCACGATCCCCATCGCATCCCCGGCGGCTCCTCCGGCGGCAGCGCAGCCGCCGTGTCGGCGGAGGAGGCCCTCGCCGCCCTCGGCACCGACACGGGCGGCAGCGTCCGCCAGCCCGCGAGCCACTGCGGCGTCGTGGGCCTCAAGCCCACCTACGGACGCGTGTCGCGCTACGGCGTCGTCGCCTACGCGTCGTCGCTGGACCAGGTCGGCCCCCTCACGCGCGACGCGTCCGATGGCGCGCTCCTGCTCAGCGTGATCGCGGGCCACGACCCGCGCGACTCGACGTCGATTCCGAAGGCCGTACCCGATTACCTCGGAACGATCGACCAGGGCGTCTCGGGCCTCACCGTCGGGATCCCGCGGGAGTACTTCGGCGAGGGGATCGATCCCGGGGTGCGCCGCGCCGTGCAGGGGGGAATCGCGGGGCTCCAGGCCGCGGGCGCGAAGGCGCTGGAGGTGAGCCTCCCGCACACCCCCTACGCCGTGGCCGCCTACTACATCATCGCGCCCGCGGAGGCGTCGTCCAATCTCGCGCGCTACGACGGCGTGAAGTACGGCTTCCGGGCGCGGGGGGCGGCGAACCTGCTCGACATGTACAAGCGCACCCGCTCGGAGGGGTTCGGCGCGGAGGTGAAGCGGCGGATCATGCTGGGCACCTACGTGCTCTCCTCAGGCTACTACGACGCCTACTATCGCAAGGCGCAGACGGTGCGGACCCTGATCCGGCGCGATTTCGACGAGGCCTTCGCGCGCTGCGACGCGATCGTGAGCCCCGTGGCCCCCACGGCGGCCTTCCGGCTCGGCGAGAAGCTCGACGATCCGCTCCAGATGTATCTCTCCGACATCTTCACGATCCCGGTGAACCTGGCGGGCATCCCGGGGCTCTCGGTGCCCTGCGGGAAGAGCGCGGAGGGCCTGCCCATCGGCATGCAGATCATCGGGCGGCCGCTCGGCGAGGAGACGATCTTCCGCGTGGCGCGGGCGTGGGAGAAGTTCCAGGGCAAAGCGGCATAGAAGGCGGAGCGCTTCGGCGTCCGGCCTCCGGCCGGGAAGGGGGGAGGGTGCGCGTCACCTTCATCACGGGTGGGACGGGGCTCATCGGCGGCGAGATGATCCCGCGGCTCCTCAACGACGACGCCGACGGGATCGTGAAGGTGCTCGTGCGGGGCGCATCCGACGAGGAGGCGGCGGCGCGCCTCGACAGGACGCTGCGGCACCTCTTCAAGGAAGCGGACCTGCACCACGCGCGTCGCCGCGTGGCGGCGCTGCGGGGCGACCTCACGGCGGATCGCCTCGGCCTCCGCGCCGCCGACTTCGACGCCCTCGCGGACGAGGTGACGCACGTGATCCACTCGGCCGCGACAACACGGTTCGATCTCCCGCTGCCCGAGGCGCGGGAGGTCAACGTGGAGGGGACGCGCCGGGTCCTGGATCTCGCCCGCCGCGCGGCAAGCGCGCGCCTGGAGCGGATGATGTATGTAAGCACATCCTACGTGAGCGGCGACCGTAGCGGCGTGATCCGCGAGGAGGATCTGGAGGCCGGCCAGACCTTCATGAACTCCTACGAGCGCACGAAGCACGACGCCGAGCGGGAGGTGCGGGCCGCGATGGGGGAGGCGCCCGTGTCCATCGTGCGCCCCTGCGCGGTGATCGGCGACTCGGGCACGGGCCGTACGAGTACCTTCAACGTGATCTACTACCCGCTGAAGCTCCTCTCCCGGGGGCTTCTGCGCGCGCTCCCCGGCTCGCCGTCCACGCCCATCGATCTCGTCCCGGTCGACTACGTGGCCGATGCGATGAACCATATCCTGCTGCGCCGTGACGCGGTGGGGAAGACCTATCACCTGACGGCCGGCGATCGATTGGAGACGATCGGCGAGATCGCCCGGCTCGCGGTGCTGCACCTGAACGAGCAGCGCGCGGCCGGCCTTGCGCCCCTCGCGCCGGTTCGCTTCATCCCGCACGGGATCTTCCATCGCGGGGTGAAGCCCCTGCTCAAGCTGATGTACGGCGCGAAGGGGCGGCAGGTGATCGCGAAGCTCGAGGCGTACCTCCCATATCTGACGACGCATAAGCGCTTCGACACGGCGAACGCCACGAGCGCCCTTGGGGGCACGGGGATCGCGGTGCCGCCGCTCGGCGACTACTTCGGGCGGGTCGTGCGGTACTGCCTGGATTCGGACTGGGGCCGCATCGAACGGGCGCCGGTCTGAGGAAGAAATGAACTACGAGACGGTCATCGGCCTCGAAGTGCACGCCCAGCTCCGGACGGTGAGCAAGATCTTCTGCGGCTGCAGCACCGCCTTCGGCGCCGAGCCCAACACCAACACCTGCCCCGTCTGTCTCGGGCTCCCCGGGGTCCTGCCGGTGCTCAACCGGCGTGTGGTGGAGTTCGCCATTCGCCTGGGCCTGGCCGTGGGGAGCCGGATCGCCGATCGATCGATCTTCGCCCGCAAGAACTACTTCTACCCGGACCTCCCGAAGGGTTATCAGATCAGCCAGTACGAAACCCCGATCTGCGTGGGCGGGAGGATCCCCGTGGATCTCGACGGCGTGTCCCGCGCCATCGGGCTCGTGCGGATCCACATGGAGGAGGACGCGGGGAAGAACATCCACGACGAGGCGATCGCGGGGACGGGGAGCGTCGTGGATCTCAACCGGGCGGGCACCCCGCTCCTCGAGATCGTGAGCGAGCCCGGGATGCACGCGCCCGAGGAGGCGGGAGAGTACCTGCGAAGCCTTCGCGCGATCCTCATGTACCTGGACGTCTGCGACGGGAACATGGAGGAGGGCTCGATGCGCTGCGACGCCAATGTCTCGATCCGGCCCGCGGGGTCCTCCGCGCTGGGCACGAGGACGGAGGTCAAGAACCTGAACTCCTTCCGCAACGTCGAGCGCGCGATCGCCTACGAGCGCGAGCGGCAGATCGATGCCGTCGAGCGGGGCGAGACGATCGTGCAGGAGACGCGCCTGTGGGACGCGGACCGGGGCGTGACCGAGCCGATGCGCGGCAAGGAAGAGGCGCACGACTACCGCTACTTCCCCGAGCCGGACCTCGTGCCCCTGAAGATCGATCCGGCATGGATCGACGAGGTTCGCGGCACGCTGCCGGAGCTGCCGAAGGCACGCATGGAGCGCTTCGAGCGGGACTACGGGATCCCGCGCTACGACGCGAAGATCCTCACGGGGACGAAGTCGCTCGCCGATTACTACGAAGCCGTCGCGCGCCTGGGCGCGCCGCCCAAGGCGGCGTCCAACTGGATCAAGGACGAGCTGCTCGCGCTCCACCGGGAGGACATCGGGACGTGTGCCGTGACCCCCGAGCGGCTTGCGGGGCTCATGGCCCTCATCGAGGCGGGGACCATCTCGGGCAAGATCGCCAAGCAGGTCCTCCCCGACATGATCGCGAGCGGCCGGGGGGCACGGGAGATCGTGGAAGCCCGGGGGTTGCTGCAGGTCTCCGACGAGGGGGCGCTGGCCGCCGTGGTCGACGAGACGATCGCCGCCTGTCCCGAGGAGGTGCGTCGCTACCGCGAGGGCAAGACGAAGCTCCTGGGCTTCTTCGTGGGCGAGGTCATGAAACGCACCCAGGGCAAGGCGAACCCGGCCCTCGTCAACAAGCTGCTCAAGGAACGTCTCTGAGGCGGGAAGGGACGGACGTTCGACATGCGCCGCCAGACCGAGAAGCGCCTGATCGCCGCGGCGGTCCTCGCGGCCCTTGCGCTCGCCGCACTCCCCGTCCTCGTCGATCTCCTCGCCGATCCCCGCATCTACGAGCGGGCCCTCGTTCGCTACCTCGAGGGGAAGCTCGAGCGCCGGATCACCTACGTCTCCGAGGGAATCACCGTCTGGCCGTGGATCGGCCTCCGGCTCAGGGACGTGGAGGTGTCGCGACGTCCGCCCCTGGCCGGACGCCCCTTCCTCACCGCGAAGGCACTCAATGTCCACGTGCGACTCCTCCCGCTGCTCTCCCGCCGCATCGTGATCCGGCACATCATCATCGATGAGCCGTCCTTCGCCATCGCGCGAGACAGGCAGGGGCGGCTCGCCCTCGCCGATCTGCGCGGCGTGCCGGAGGAGGAGCGGGCGGAGCGCAAGACGACGGAGAAGACGGTGTTCTCCCTGTTCGTGGCCCGGACGACGATCCGGAAAGGACACCTCCTCCTCGTGGATGGCGCCGCGCCGGGTGGGCGTCCCGTCAAGACACGCGTGGCGTCGCTCGATCTGGATCTCGGGCGCCTTGCCCCCGGCATCCGGCAGGAGTTCGATCTGAAGATCAAGGTGGGCCCGCCGCACAAGGGGAGCCGCCTCGAGCTCGAGGGCTGGATCGGCCCCTACGTTCGCGGGCGCCCGATCGCCGCACTGCCGATGAACGTCCGGGTGCAGGCCGATGCCTTCGACCCGCGCCCGTTCCGCTCGTTCCTCCCCGAAAAAGTAAGCAGGCGGGTTCCGGCCGGGGCGTTCTCGACGGACCTGCGGATCGAGCGGAAAGAGCCCGGCACGCTGGGGGCGAAGGGAGACTTCCGCGTCGCGGGGCTCCAATGGTCGGGTGATTCCTGGCAGCTCGCCGGAAACGTGGAGGGATCCATCGACGCCACGAGGCAAGGAAGTTGGATCGAGGGAAAGGCCGATCTGAGGCTCGATCCGGGCGCCTTCACGAAGGGGTCCTTCGCCCTGCGGGGGCGCTCGACGATCAATGCGGAATCGCGCGAGGGGCGATCGGTGATCCAGGTCGACGCGACGGGGGCCGAGTACCGCCACGGCGACGTGTTCGTCAAGCGCCCGGGGATGCGGCTCCTGCTCAAGGGGACGCTCTCCGGGGTGAAGTCGGGGCTGGTCGTGGAGGACGCCTCCGGCGTGATCGGCGATCTTCCCTTCACGGGCGCGGCGGAGATCGGCCGCCCCCTTCGGCCCGGCCGCTCGACCCCCTTCTCGCTGCACTTCCTCCCGGGCCCGGTGGACCTCTCGGAGATCCGGCAACTCGTGGAGGCGACGACCCCCTTCGCGCTTCGTGGAGAGGCGCAGGTCACCCGGCTCGACATCCTCCGGCGGCCGGAAGAGCAGCGCGAGTGGCAGGTCACGACGGACTTCCGTCTCTCGCGGGCCGCGGCCGTGATCCCGCTGGAGGTCGGCGGCGCGCACACGATCGAGGATCTCGACGCCGACGTTCGTATCATTCCAGGCCTGCTCGTGGCCGAGAACGG
>JBGPLH010000123.1:0-8643 GCA_041486365.1 Thermodesulfobacteriota bacterium
AGCCGGCAGAACAGGAGCACGAACACCATGAACACGATCGTGAACGCGAGGACGAATCGCGGGCGGTACTCCTGGCCGTCGTGGGGGTTGAGCAGGACGTTCACGGGACGGGTCGGCTCCTCACAGAATTTGTCGGCCCTCCCTTCGGGAGCGACCTCCGGTCGGAATACGTCGGCCCTCCCTTCGGGAGGGACCTCCGGGTCGAAGGGCCCGCCGGGCGAGGGCCCCTCAGGACATGAAATCCAGGCGCTTGCGAGGGAGGCCCGATTCGAACCGCCGCTCGGCGCGGGCCAGGGCTGTGATCACGAAGGGGGCGGCGAGGGCGTTGAGGAGCGCCTGCCAGAGGACCCCCGTGCCGAGCTCCGGCGCCCGGTAATCGGGACCGCCGAAGAGCCGGAGGGCCCCCACGAGCACGAGCGCATCAATTCCGGAGTAGATGCCCACGAAGATCGTCTGGGCGGGGGTCGACTTCACGTGGAGGACGCCGCTGGCGAGCTTCGCCACGAACCAGGCCACGACGTGCGTGAAGGTGAACAGGCCCATCGGGGTGCCCGAGAACAAGTCGGCAAGATAACCCAAGAGAAAGGAGAGCACCCCGCCTTCCGTGGGAGGCAGGAAGAATCCGACGTAGAGGACGACGATCAGGAGGAGGTCCGGCTTGAACCGGCCCAGCGGGAGCCAGGTGAAGACCGTCGCCTGGAGGAGCACCGCGATGAGACCCGCCAGGAGCAGGATCAGGATGCGCTTCATCGTCCCGCCCTCCCCGGCCGATTCCCCGTCCGCGACGCGCCCGCGGAAACACGCGGCCGGAGGACGCCGGGGCTCATCCGAGCGGCTGACCCGGCTCCTGGAGCAGCTTCTGCAGCGGCGACTCCTCGAGGATCACGAAAACTTCCTCGAGCCGGTTGAACTCGACCGACGGCTCCACCTCGGCGCGCTGGAACAGCCCCCGATTGCCCCGCTCCACCCGCGCCACGCGTCCCACCGGGAGACCTTTTGGAAAGATCCCGCCCATGCCCGAGGAGACCAACCGATCCCCCGGCTTCACGTCCTCCCCGCGCACCACGTACTTGAGCTGGCAGTCGTCCCCACGCGTCCCCTCGACGATGCCCCGGGCGCGGGAACGCTCCACCGTGACGTCCACGGCGCTCGAGCGATCCGTGATGAGAAGCACCTTGGCCGCGTGATGGGAGACGGCCAGGACGTGCCCCACGATCCCCTCGGGACTCACGACCGCCATCCCCTTCCGGACCCCCGCGTTCTCGCCCTTGTCGATGAACACGGTGCGGAACCAGGAGGAGGAATCGGTTCCGATCAGGGTCGCGGGCAGCATGGGCTGCGGCAGGCGATCGCGCATCTGCCGGACCCGCTCGTAGCGTTCGCTGGAGAGCAGCGCTTCGCGGAACTGGCGGTTCTCCTCCCCCAGCGCGGTGAGCTTCTGCCGGAGATCCCGGTTCTCCCGGCGCACGTGGACCAGCGCGACGTACTGGTTCCACGCTCCCCGCACCGACTGCGCGGGGATCGCGACCATCTTCTGGATGGGAACGGTGAGGTCGAAGACGAGCTTGTCGACGAAGGAGAATCGGGTGCGCTTCTGCAGGCTCGAGGACAGGAGCAGTGAGGCCGCGCCGAGGAGCACGGCGGCCGTCAGGAAGACGCGGTACCTGCCTAGCAACTGGAACATCGCTTCCCGTGCCGCGCGCCCGTGGACGCGCGGCGAGCCGAACGCAGAAGGCCAGACGACGCGGGGGGCCGGCTCGCTCCGGGACGGGAGGGGGGCGGCCCGCTTCAGAACGGCAGGGTCACCTGGGAGAAGAGCTCCGGGTCTTCCAGGCACCGGCCCGCGCCGAGGACCACCGCCGAGAAGGGATCCTCCGCCAGCATGATGGGGAGCCCCGTCTCCTCGCGGAGCAGTATATCAAGATTCGCGAGAAGGGAACCCCCTCCGACGAGAACAATTCCACGATCGACGATATCGGCCGCCAGCTCGGGCGGAGTCCGCTCGAGCGCGATGCGGACCGCCTCCACGATGGCCTGGATGGGCTCGGCCAGGGCTTCCCGCACCTCGTCGGACTTGATCTCGAGCGTGCGCGGGATTCCCGCGACGAGATCACGCCCCCGCACCTCCATGGCCCGCAGCCCGTCCGCGAGGCACGCCGTGCCGATGGTGATCTTCACCTGCTCCGCCGTGCGCTCGCCGATCAGCAGGTTGTGCTTGCGCTTCACGAAATTCCCGATCGCGTCGTCCATCTTGTCGCCGCCCGTGCGCACCGACTTGGAGTACACGATTCCCGAGAGCGAGATCACCGCCACCTCGGTCGTTCCGCCCCCGATATCCACGACCATCGAGCCGGAGGGCTCGGCCACGGGAAGCCCGGCGCCGATCGCGGCCGCCATGGGCTCCTCCATGAGGAACACCTCCCGGGCCCCGGCCGACAGGGCCGACTCCCGGACGGCCCGCTTCTCCACCTCGGTGATCCCCGAGGGCACGCAGATGAGTATGCGAGGGCGGCACCAGCGTGATCGGGGGCTCGTCTTGACGATGAAGTAGCGGAGCATCGATTCGGTGATGTCGAAGTCGGCGATCACGCCGTCCTTCAGGGGGCGCACGACGGTCATGCCGGCCGGGGTGCGGCCGAGCATCTCCTTGGCAGGGATCCCCACCGCCTTCACGCGGCCGCCGTTGCTACCGTCGTTCTGGACCGCGACGACGGAGGGCTCGCTGCATACGATCCCGCGTCCACGGGCCCAGACGAGGGTGTTGGCCGTGCCGAGGTCGACGGCGAGATCGGTGGAGAAGGTGCGAAGCAGGCGATCGATGATCATGAATCGAACTCCCAGAGAGGCGAGATGGATACCGGGTTTCCCTTCGCGGGGCGTCGTGGACGGGACGGGAGGACACCGGTCCCGCCGCGCGGGGCGCGCCCGGGGAGGAGCGCCCGTCCGCGCGGCGATTGCGTTTACGATGGCTGCTTGCTAGGGTTTCCCGGTTTTTCTTCGCGGCCCCCGGCCGCGGCGCACCCGGAATCCCTTATCGGCCCATCGTCTGCCGGGCTTGAGGACGGGGCCCGCCCCGGGGAACGGGCCTCCGGCCCCGCGACCGGCCGCGCCGCCACCCCCGGACGAGGATTTCCCCATGCTGCAGTGGCTTCGCACGAATTCCCGGCACGCCTTCATCTACCTCCTGTTCGTGATCCTGATCGCGATGTTCGTCTTCTCGCTGGCCGGCGGCGGCCGGATGGCGGGCTCGCGCAATCCCAACAACGTGAGCGTGGTGTACGATCACGTGATCTCTGTTAAGACGTTCAGCAACGAGCTCTCGGACCGCGAGCGCGAGTACCGGAACACGCTGGGCGACCAGTGGACGAGCGAGATGTCGCGCCAGCTCGGCCTCCCGCAGCAGGTGCTCGCCTCGCTGGAGAACCAGGTGCTGATCGAGCACGGGGCGAAGGCGCTGGGTCTCGAGGTAACCGACACGGAGCTCAAGGACCGCGTGATCAAGCTTCCCGGCTTCGTCACGAACGGGGTGTTCGACTACGAGCGCTACAAGCGGGTGCTCGCGTACCAGCGCAGGACGCCAAAGCAGTTCGAGGAGGAGCTTCGGGGCGATTTGCTCGGCCAGAAAATGCAGCAGTTCCTCTCCGGCTCCGCCCACGTCACCCGGGACGAGGTTCTCGCCGCCTGGCGGAACGCCCGCGAGAAGGTCGAGCTCGACTACGTCGCCTTCGACCTCGCGGCCTACCGCGGGGCGCTCGCGCCCACGGACGCCGAGATCAAGGCGTTCGCCGTCAAGCAGGCCGCGCAGATCAAGAGTCACTACGACACGCACGCATTCGATTACAAGCGGCCGGCCCAGGTGCACGTGAGCCATATCCTGCTCGCGGTTCCCGCGGGGGCCCCCGCGGCGGATCAGACGAAGATCCAGGCGAGGGCGCAGGCGCTCGCGACCGAGGCGCGCAAGCCCGGTGCCGACTTCGCCAAGCTCGCCCGGGACAATTCGGCCGACCCGGGAAGCCGCGGCCATGGGGGCGACCTCGGGTGGCTCTCACCGGGCCAG
The DNA here is from genome assembly GCA_041486365.1 of Thermodesulfobacteriota bacterium. Taxonomy (GTDB): domain Bacteria; phylum JAUYMQ01; class JAUYMQ01; order JAUYMQ01; family JAUYMQ01; genus JBGPLH01. The sequence continues at coordinate 4,058 of JBGPLH010000123.1, forward strand.
ACGGTGAAGCCCTTCGATGAGGCCGCCTTCGGCGCGAAGGAGAAGGAAATCGTGGGCCCGCTGAAGAGCACGTTTGGATGGCACATCCTTCGGGTCGAGGAGAAGCGCCCGGCCGTGGATCGGAAGTTCGAGGAGGTGAAGGACGAGATCGCCCGCAAGCTCGCCACGGAGGAGAAGGCGAGGGCGGCGGCGGACAAGGACGCCCGGGCGCTGCTCCAGGCCGCGCGCGGGGCGAAGGATTTCCGATCGCTCCCCCTCCCGCCGAAGGGCTCCCGCGGGACCACGGGCGCGTTCACGCGGGATGCCATCGAGGTGCCGGGGCTGGGCGCGTCGGGTACGCTGGTTCAGGTTGCCTTCGCGCTGACGCCCGCGGTCCCGGTTGCGCCGAATGTCGTGACCGTCGGGGACAAGCTCGCGGTGGTGCGCCTTCGTTCCCGCAGCCCCGCGCCCGAGCAACCCTCCGGCGGGGATCTCCTGCCGATCCGGGAGCGGCTGCTCGCCACCAAGCGCCAGCAGGCGCTGACCCTCTGGATCCAGGGGGAGCGGGCGCGTGCGGAGAAAGAGAAGGCCATCGCGCGGAATCAGGCGGTCCTGAAGGAGCTCATGGGAGGCTAACGCCTGTCAGCCCGGCTCCTGGGCCCGGGCGGAACGCTTGGCGAGCGCCTCGAGCGACTTCCTGTAGTCGTCCAGGTTCTCCAGCGGCTTGCGGGCCACCCCGGTCTCCATGGCGGCCTGCGCGACCGCGGGCGACACGTGGAAGAGCACGCCCGGATCGAAGGGCTTGGGGATGATGTAATCGGGGCCGAACCGAAGGCTCTTCACGCCGTAGGCCTTGAGCATGGTGTCGGGCACTTCCTGGTGCGCCAGGTCGGCGAGGGCCTTCACGGCGGCCACCTTCATCTCGAGGTTGATCTTGCGGGCCCGCACGTCCAGGGCCCCACGGAAGATGAAAGGGAACCCCAGAACGTTGTTCACCTGGTTGGGGAAGTCGCTCCGGCCCGTGGCCATGATGATGTCGTCGCAGGTCTCGCGGGCGGCCGGGTAGGTGATCTCCGGGTCCGGGTTCGCCATGGCGAACACGATGGGCCGGGGCGCCATGCTCTTCACCATCGCGGGCGTGACAAGCCCACCGCTGGAGACGCCCACGAACGCATCGGCGCCCTTCATGGCCTCGGACAGGCTCCGCAGCTTCGTCGGGACGGCGAAGCGCTCCTTGTAGGGGTTCATGTTCGTGGTGCGGCCCTGATAGATGACTCCCTCGCGGTCGCACATGACCATGTTCTCGCGTCGCACGCCGAGGTGAATGTAGAGGTTCGCGCAGGCCACCGCCGCGGCGCCCGCCCCCGAGAAGACCACCCGCACCTCGTCGATCTTCTTCTCCTGCAGCTCGAGCGCGTTCGTGAACGCGGCCGCGGAGATGATCGCGGTGCCGTGCTGATCGTCGTGGAACACCGGAATGTCCATCCGGTCGATCAGCGCCTCCTCGATGTAGAAGCACTTCGGCGCCGCGATATCCTCGAGGTTTATTCCGCCGAAGGTCGGCTCGAGCGCGGCGACGATCTCGATGATCCTGTCCGGATCCTGGGTGGCCAGCTCGATGTCGAAGACGTCGATGTCGGCGAACCGCTTGAACAGGACGCCCTTCCCTTCCATGACCGGCTTGCCGGCCAGCGCGCCGATGTTGCCGAGGCCCAGAACGGCGCTGCCGTCGGTCACGACCGCGACGAGGTTCGCCTTCGCGGTGTAGGTGTAGGCCTGCTCGGCGTCCTTGGCGATCTCGAGGCAGGGCTCGGCGACGCCCGGCGTGTAGGCGAGGGAAAGGTCGGCCTGCGTCCGGCAGGGCTTGGAGGAAATGACCTCCACCTTCCCGCGCCGTGCGCGTGAGTGGTATTCGAGCGCTTTCTCTTTGTTATCCATGGCTGCTCCGTGAGAAGGATTTCCGCGAAGGATGGCTCGTCTCCGCGGGCCGCGGACACGAAACGTCTCAACCTATCACAGCACCGGGTGACCTCGCACCGCTTTCGGCTCCCCCCTCGCCGGGCTCTTGGATAAACGGAACGGGGAGCCAGGACCTCGGAGGCCCCCGTCTCCCCGTTCGGTAAAATGGTGGAGCTGAGGGGATTCGAACCCCTGACCCTCAGACTGCCAGCCTGATGCTCTCCCAGCTGAGCTACAGCCCCACTCGGGCACCCCGCCCAAGGGCGCGTCCCTCGCGCGGTGAGGGCCGACCCTGAGGAAGCGGGGGCCGAAGAAACTTGCCTGGCGCCCAACACCGAGAGCGAAGAAACCGCCCCGGGCGCGCGGGTTTGGACCCTATCACCGGCCCCGGTGCTTGTCAAATGGGAGCGGCCCTCCGTCGCCCTCGGGTATGGGACGCCACGCCCGTCTGCGGGGGCCTCCTTCCGCGCGGAGCGCGCCGCCACGGCGCATCCCTGGGGGAAGGCGCGCCGCGAAGTCCCCACCGTACGAATCCATCGCGTCCTCTTCGGTCCGCCATGGGCGCGTTGCGCTGTGTCCGGAACCCCGATGCCGCCCTGCCCGCAAGGATCATCTCCGTCGAATTCGAGTGCGCGCACGGTGTGAGCCACTCCGCCACGACTGCGATCGGCGGCCTCTCCCGCTGAGCAGCGCTCGCCTGTCCGCTCCTTATCGGGTGGCCCGCTCCCCTCAACACGGACGTGTCGATCGACGGGATCCTCCCAGCACTTTCTCCTCCACCGCACCCCCGCGCGAACCCTTCAACGCCTCGTGGAATTTGTCGGGCAGGGCGAATGATTCCGCGGCTCTGTCGTCTTGCCGCGGTCACTGGCCGGTGGTAGCCTGTTCGCTCACCGAGGAGATCCGGCACCGGGCGCACGGGGACCGATCGGCTTCTCGGGCCCCGGCCCACACATAAACCCCATGCGACGACACGTCCTCCACAGCGCGTCGGCAACCCGGCGCGGGCTTCGTCCTGCCCTTCGTATCTTCCTGCTTGTCTTCCTTCCGGCCATCCTGTTCCTGATCGCCCCGGCCCCGGCCCGCCCGTCCGTGAGCGTTGACGTACTGTCGCCCAAGGAGGGCTCCAGCTTCACCCACCGGCTCAACCTCGCCTACGTGACGGGCGACGCGTGGGTGGACGCGCCCTGGCGCCGGCCCAGCGACGTGGTGTTCCTGATCGACACCTCCCGCAGCACCGCCGACCCTTCAGGGGCCGACGTCGATGGCGACGGCCGGAAGGGGAAATGGCTCGTCCTGCTGCAGAACACCGACCGGGGCGACTCCGTGCTGGCCGCCGAGATCGCCTCCGCCCGGAAGCTCCTCAGGAGCTTCGACCCCGCCGTCACCTCCGTCGCCGTCGTGACCTTCGACGGCGCCCGCACGTCCGGCTGGGGCCCCGGTGGACGACTCCTCCCCGACGCGGTCGTGGAGCAGTGGCTCACGCCCGACTACAACTTCGTGGATGCGGCGCTCGGCCGGATCCTGAAACGCGGTCCCGACGGCGGAACGAACATGGCCGAGGGGATGCGGGTGGCGATCAACGAGTTGACCGGATTCCAGAGCCAGTCGCGCCCGCGGCCTGGGGCGGATCGATCGATCTACCTGTTCACGGACGGCTTCCCGACGCTCCCCTTCATCGGCTGGTTCGCGGCGGAGCGGAAGAACGTCGAGCTCACGGTGTACTACGCGGAGACGGCCGGCCGGCTCGGGATCAAGGTGAACGCCTTCGCGGTCGGCAAGGAAGCGCTCGCGCGCCCCCTGGCGACGGTGGATATGGCGCGCGTGTCGGGCGGGATGTTCGTGCCGGTCCTCGATCCGGGACAGCTCCCCGCCGTGGTGGAAGCCGTGGCCGCCAACCGGGTCGACCGCGTGACCGTCCGCAACACGACCACGGGCGAAGGCGCGCGGGTCGTCCAGCTCAACCAGGACGGCACCTTCGACTCCCTCGTCCCCGTGCGCTCCGGTAGCAACCTGCTCGAGGTCGTCGCCACGGCGACCGACGGCAGCGTCGCCCGCCGCAACGTCTCGGTGAACTACCAGCCCGCGACCGAGAAGCTTCTGGACGTGACCGTCGAGCAGGCGAAGAATCTCGACAAGCTGCTCGACATCCAGGTCCGGGAGGACAAGTCCGCCGCACCCTCCCCCAGCAAGGACCTCTTCATTCAGATCGAGCTGGATCGCCAGAAGGCGATCGAGCGAGCCGAACAGCAGCGAACGGAGCTGGGGATGGGCCGGGGGCCCGTCACGGCGCCTTCCGTTCCGACCGCCCCGGGTAGCCAGCGCTGAGGCGCGCGCAGGCCCGGGTTCGTCGCGGGCCAGGCGGGGGCGGAGGGACGGGCGCGTGACCCGCGCCGGACCGGCGCCACCCTGCACCGCGGATGCCGCCCTGCGTCGGATTGAAGAACGAACCCCATTCCAAGAAAGGAAGACAACGCATGCCAGAAACCCTTCCCGCCGTCCCGATCCCCGAAGGCGCCGCCATCCAGGGCGACGTCTTGTCGCTGATCTGGCACGCCGGTCCGGTCGTCAAGGTGGTCCTGCTTCTGTTGCTGGGCTTCGCGTTCGTTTCCTGGGTGATCATCATCTACAAGCGGCAGGTCATCCAG
>JBGPLH010000124.1:0-8635 GCA_041486365.1 Thermodesulfobacteriota bacterium
GACGTCACGACGCTCCTGCTCGACAAGACCGGGACGATCACGCTCGGCAACCGGATGGCCACGGAGCTCCTCCCCGCGCCCGGCGTACGGATCGAGGATCTCGCCGAGGCCGCGCAGCTCGCGAGCCTCGCCGACGAGACGCCCGAGGGCCGATCCATCGTCGTGCTCGTGAAGGACCACTTCCGGATCCGCCCCCACGATCTCCGCGACATGGGCGCCGCGTTCATCCCCTTCAGCGCCGAGACGCGGATGAGCGGCGTGGACCAGGACGGGCGATCGATCCGGAAGGGAGCGGTCGACGCCATCGCGGCGCACGTCCGCGCGCTGCAGGGGACCGTGCCGCCGGAGATCGACGCGATCGCGCATCGCATAGGGCAGTCCGGCGGGACTCCGCTGGCCGTCTCCGACGGCGCGCGTGTGCTCGGCGTCGTTCATCTGAAGGACGTGGTGAAGGAGGGGATCCGCGAGCGCTTCGCGCGTTTCCGGGCCATGGGGATCCGGACGGTCATGATCACCGGCGACAATCCCCACACGGCGACGGCCATCGCCGGGGAGGCCGGTGTGGACGACTTCATCGCCGAAGCGACCCCCGAGAAGAAGATGGCCTTCATCCGTCAGGAGCAGGCCCAGGGCAAGCTCGTCGCCATGACCGGCGACGGCACGAACGACGCGCCCGCCCTCGCCCAGGCGGACGTGGGCGTGGCGATGAACACGGGTACGCAGGTCGCCAAGGAAGCCGGGAACATGATCGATCTTGACTCGAATCCGACCAAGCTCCTCGAGATCGTCGAGGTGGGCAAGCAGCTCCTCATGACCCGCGGCAACCTGACGACCTTCTCGATCGCCAACGACGTGGCGAAGTATTTCGCGATTCTCCCGGCCGTCTTCGTCGGGGTCTTCCCCGAGATCGCGGCGCTGAACGTGATGAAGCTCGCTTCCCCCGAGAGCGCGATCCTCTCGGCGGTGATCTTCAACGCCGTGATCATCATCCTTCTGATTCCGCTCGCGCTCCGCGGCGTGGCCTATCGGCCCCTCGGCGCGGCGGCGCTGCTCCGCCGGTCGCTGCTCGTCTACGGCGTGGGCGGCGTCGTGGCGCCGTTCATCGGGATCAAGCTGATCGACCTGGCGCTGCGGGCGGCCGGGTGGGTGTAGGAGACGTCATGCGGCGGGACATTCTCATCGCGCTCCGGGCCACGCTCGCGACCCTCGTGCTCACCGGTCTCCTGTACCCGCTGCTCGTCACGGGCGTCGCGCAGCTCGCCTTTCCCTGGCGCGCCAACGGAAGCCTCGTCACCGGCGAGCGCGGCCTCCCCGTGGGCTCGGAGCTGCTCGCCCAGCCCTTCGGGAATCCCGCGTACTTCCATCCCCGTCCCTCCGCGGCCGGAGCCGACGGATACGACGCGGCCGGATCCTCGGGCTCGAACCTCGGGCCCACCTCGAAGAAGCTTCGCGATCGCGTCGCCGCCGACGTGGAGCGGCTGAGACAGGAGAATCCCGAAGCCCTCCTCCCCGTCCCCGCGGATCTGGTCACCACCTCGGGCAGCGGACTGGACCCCCATCTTTCGCCGGAAGGCGCGCTCTGGCAGTTGCCCCGCGTGGCCCGGGCGCGCGGGGTGAGCCCCGAGCGGGTCCGCGCGGTGGTGGAGGCGAACGTCGAGGGACGGGACCTCGGAATCCTCGGCGAGCCGCGGGTCAACGTGCTGCTCCTGAACCTCGCGCTCGACCGCCAGTTCGGCAGGCCGCAGGCGACGCCGACCCCTGCAGGGGCGCCCTAGTAATCCCCAGGGACGATTGACCCTTGCCGCACGGAGCCATGGCATGAGCGCGCAACGACAGCGAGCCGAGGATTTCCTGGAGCTGGTCGAGCGCGCGCGGCTCGGGCGGCTCAAGGTGTACCTCGGCTTCGCCGCGGGCGTGGGAAAGACGTATCGCATGCTCGAGGAGGCCCACGCGCTCAGGAAGCGGGGCGTGGACGTGGCGGTCGGCTTCGTCGAGCCGCATGGCCGTGAGGAGACCGCGGCGCTCCTGCGGGGCCTGGAGATCGTTCCCCGGAAGAAGATCGAATACCGCGGCGTGACGGTCGAGGAGATGGATCTGGACGCCGTGATCGCGCGGCGGCCCCAGGTGGCGATCGTCGACGAGGTCGCCCACACGAACGCCCCCGGTTCGAAGAACCGCAAGCGCTACGAGGACATCCTCGACCTGCTCGACGCGGGGATCAACGTCATCGCCGCGTTCAACGTTCAGCACCTGGAATCGCTGAATGACCTCGTCGAGCGCGCCACCGGCGTCACGGTCCACGAGACGGTTCCCGACACGTTCCTGAAGAAGGCGGACCAGGTCGTGACCCTCGACCTGGCCGTCGAGGACCTCCTGGAGCGGCTGCGGGCGGGGAAGATCTACCGCGAGGAGAAGATCGCCCAGGCCCTGGAGAATTTCTTCAAGGAGGCGAACCTCGCCACCCTCCGGGAGCTGGTGCTGCGGGAAGTCGCCGAGAGCGTGGAACGCGGCGCCACGGCCACCGCCGGGGCAGCGGACAAGCTCCGGCCCCGCGAGGCGGTGGGCCGGATCCTCGTCTGTATCTCGTCCCAGTCCCCCCGCGCGGCGAAGCTCCTGCGGCGCGCATCCCGCATGGCGGGGCGGTTCAACACCGACTGGTACGCCGTGTACGTCGAGACGCCGGAGGAGGCGCCGGATCGCATCGATGCCGGGGCCCAGCGGATGCTCCACACGAACATCCAGATCGCCAGGGACCTGGGCGCGGAGGTGATCCGCCTCAGGGGCCACGATCCGGTCGCGGCCATCCTGGACTTCGCGCGGACCCACCGCGTGAGGGACATCGTGGCCGGGCGGTCGCACCGGCCCTGGTGGCGGCGGATCCTCGGCCGCGACGTCGTCAGCCGCCTCGTGGCCGAGGCGGTGGAGTTCGATGTGCACATCGTGTCCGTCGAGCGGGCGGAGAGGGAAGAATGAGGCTCCGATCGAAGCTCTTCCTGGCGCAGTTGCCGCTGGGGATCGCGCTCGCCGTCGTGGCCCTGATCGCTGTGTTCGAGATCACGAAGCTCGGCGAAAGCTCCGAGCGCATCCTGGCGGAGAACTATCGAAGCGTGCTCGCCGCCCAGCGCATGAAGGATTCGATCGAGCGCATGGACAGCGCCGCGCTGTTCCTGGTCGTGGGGCAGCGGGATAGGGCGCTCACGCAGGCAGCGGAGCACAGGCGACGTTTCGAGGCGGAGCTGCGCGTGGAGGAGCGCAACATCACGGAGCCCCGCGAGGCGGATGTGGCCCGGAAGCTCCGCGCCGCCTGGGGAGAGTACCAGCGGGTCTTCAACGGGCTCGCCGCCGGGTCCGGGCCCGCGCCGACCGCGGGCGCTTACTTCCAGCGCCTGGAGCCGGCGTTCCTCGCCGTCAAGGAGCAGGCGGAGGAGATCCTGGACTTGAACCAGGACGCGATGGTGCGCAAAAGCGAGGCCGCGCGGCGCAAGGCCAGGCGCACCATCGGACTCATGGATGGCGTCTCGCTCGTCGCGCTGCTCTTGGGGATTGTGGCCTCGGGCTGGGTGACGGGGCGCCTCCTGCGGCCCCTGGGCAGCCTGAGCCAGGCGGCCCGCCGGGTCGGCGAAGGGGACCTGGACGCCCGCGCGGCCGTCGTCGGAGGGGATGAGATCGCGGGACTCGCCCGGGAGTTCAACCAAATGGCCGAGCGGCTGGGCGGGTACCGCGCCAGCTCGCTGGGCGAGCTGCTCCTGGCGCAGGAGGCCTCCCAGACGACCATCGATAGCATCCCCGATCCGGTGGTGGTGTTCGATGTCGAGGGACGGGTGCTGAGCCTGAACCAGGCGGCCGAGACGCTCCTCGGAGTCACGGCGGGCCCCTCGGCGGGGGGCCCGCTGGGCCGTGTCGAGCCGGGCCTGCGGTCCGTCATCGAGCGTGTGAAGAACCACGTTCTCGCCGGAAAGGGGCCCTGCACCCCGAAGGGCTTCCAGGACGCCGTCAGCGCTTCGACGCCGGAGGGCCTCCGGTACTTTCTTCCCCGGGCGACGCCCCTGTACGCCCGGCCCCAGGGAATCGCGGGGGCGGCGGTGATCCTGCAGGACATCACGCGGCTGTGGCGATTCGAGGAGTTGAGGAACGACCTCGTCGCCACGGTCGCCCATGAGTTCCGCACGCCCCTCACCTCCCTTCACCTGGCCATTCACCTCTGCACCGAGCAGGCCGCAGGACCCCTGACGGACAAGCAGGCGGACCTGCTCCACGCCGCGCGAGAGGACTGCGAGCGGTTGCAGGGCATCGTCGACGATCTCCTGGACGTCACGCGTCTGCGGGCCGGGAAAGTGGAGCTGAAGCGCCGCCCGGTGCCGCCCGAGGATCTCCTGACGGAGGTCGTGGAGGCACGGCAGGCGGAGGCGCGGCAGCGGGGGATCGTGATCGAGACCGAGGTCGTGCCCTCGCTGGACGGAGTCCTCGCGGATCCGGACCGGATCCATCTGGTGCTCTCGAACCTCCTGTCCAACGCGCTCCGGTACACGGCCGACAACGGGACGGTGACGCTGGGCGCCGGTCCCGACGAAGCCGGCGTCCGGTTCGAGGTCAGAGACACGGGACAGGGGATTGCCCCGGAGCACCAGGATCGGGTCTTCGAGCGGTTTTACCGCGTTCCGGGGGCTCCGCCCGGCGGCGCGGGCCTGGGCCTGTCGATTGCCCGGGAGATCGTGGAGGCGCACGGGGGCAGGATCGGTGTCGAGAGCGAGGTGGGAAGGGGGAGCACGTTCTGGTTCACGCTGCCGGTGGCGCCGGGGGAGGGCGAGGCTCCCGCCGCGCCCGATGTCGCTTGAGAGCGCGCGCCACGCGGTGGCGCGCTATTGCTCGTACTTCTTCCGCTTGCGCCAGATCGTCGAGGGATCGACGCTCAGGATGCGCGCCGCGTCTTCCGCCGTCGGGGCTCGCCGGAGGACCGCCAGGATGTGCTCGCGCTCGATCTCCTCGAGCGTGAAGTCACCCCCGAGGCGGGGAGCGCGGGCGGCATGGGCGGCGATGGGATCGGGCAGCGCTTCGGGGCCCATGACGCGAGCGGGCCACAGGATGATGGCGCGCTCCATCGCGTTCCGAAGCTCGCGCACGTTCCCGGGCCACGGGTAGGCCAGCAGGGCTGCCTCCGCCTCGGCCGTGAGCTCGGGGGTTGCCCTCGCGGCGCTTCGGGCGAAGAACGCCAGGAACCCGCGGGCCATCGGCAGGACGTCCTCGATCCGGTCCCGGAGAGACGGGACCCTCACCTGGATGACGTTCAGCCGGTAGAGAAGATCCTCCCGGAACCGCCCTCCCCCGACGTCGGCTTCCAGGTCGCGGTTACTGGCGGTGACCACGCGCACATCCGAGGTGCGCGTCCGGCTCTCTCCCACCCGCTCAAACTTCTTCTCCTGGAGGAAGCGCAGGAGCTTGGCCTGAAGCGACGGGAGGATCTCTCCGATCTCGTCCAGAAAGATCGTTCCGCCCTCCGCGGCCTCCACACGTCCCGGCTGATCGCGCACGGCCCCCGTGAAGGCGCCCCTCGCATGGCCGAAGAGCTCGCTCGCCAGAAGCTCCTCGGTGAGCGTCGGGCAGTTCACCGTGATGAAGGGGCGGGTCCTCCGCAGGCTCTGGAAATGGATCGTTCTCGCGAGGACTCCCTTGCCGGTCCCGCTTTCGCCCCGCAGGAGGATCGGGGCGTCGGATGCCGCGGCCCGCGCGACGAGATCGAGGACGGCGCGCATGGCGGGGGACCGCGTGGAGAGATCGGCTTCCGGCACCTCCTCCGCGAGCTGACGCTCGAGGTCGACCACGCGGCGCGCCAGCAGGCGCCGCGCCGCCGCCCGCTCCACGACGTGGCGGATCTGGGCCGGTGTGAAGGGCTTGGGCAGATAATCCGTGGCGCCCCGCCGCATGGCCTCGACGGCCGTGTCGAAGGTGGCGTAGGCCGTGACCACGACGACCGACAGATCCAGCCGCAACGCGAGCATCTGCGGGAGAAGGTCCAGCCCGTCCTCGGCTCCGAGCCTGAGATCGAGGAAGGCCAGGTCGAAATACTCGCGCTCGATGGCCGAGAGCGCCGCCTCCCCGGAGCTAACCGCCACGACGGTGCACCGGGCGGCTTCCAGGCAGAGGCTGAGGGTCCTCCGGATGTTCTTGTCGTCGTCTATCACCAGGACGTGGAGGGGCCCGGGGGAATCCGGGAGGCCTTCCCCGGAAGAAGGAGCGATCGATCCGGAAGGTTCCTGCGAGGCCGGGGTGTCTTTCCTGTCCATGGGACGAGACCCTACGCCGCGATCCCCTGGATGAAACGCTCCACCGTCTTCTCGTCCGCGCCGGAGGGGTAGCTCACGATGGGGTTCGTGACGCCCGCGGCGCGGAACACGTCGAGCTTGGCGCGCACGGCGTCCATCGACCCGGCCGCGGACGTCGCTTCGATCAGCTTGTCGTCCACCGCGGCGAAGGCCTCGTCGCGCTTCCCCTCGTCGTAGAGCTTCTTCACGCGCTCCACCTCCGGGCCGAAGCCCGCCCGGGTGAGCATCTGCGCGTAGAACTTGCCCATCCCGCCGATGTAGAAGCCGATGGGCCACCGCGCGATCGACTTCGCGGTCTCCAGATCGTCGTTCGCCACGGTCCCGATGAAGGGCGCAACGTCGACCTCCTTCGGATCGCGCCCCGAGACCGCCGCTCCCTCCGCGATCCATCCGAGCCCTTCCGGGTAGAGATGAACCGGCCAGAAGGCGGGGAGCCACCCGTCGGCGATCTCGCCTGCCATCTGCACGCTCTTTCTCGCGAGGCTCGCGACGTAGATAGGGACCTTCCGTCTCGCGGGCGGATAGACGAGCTTGAAGGGCCGCAGCGAGGGGAAGACCTCGCCCTGGTGCTTCGCCACCCGCTCGCCCGCCAGCAGCAGCCGGACGATCTCCACGTACTCGCGCAGCCGCTGGATCGGCTTCTCGAAGGGCATCCCGTGGAAGCCCTCGATCACGTTCTTCCCGCTCGTGCCGAGGCCCAGGATGAACCGCCCGCCGGAGATGTCGTCCAGCGTCGCCGCGGTCATCGCCACCACGCCCGGGCTCCGGCTGAAACAGTTCATGATCCCGGTGGCAATCTTGATGCGCCGGGTCTTGAGGGCGATCTCCGTCAGCAGGGCCACCTGGTCGTAGCCCCAGGCCTCGGGGATCCAGATGGAGTCCATTCCCGCTTCATCGGCGATCTCGGCGGCCCGGACCGTCTCCTTCCTCGAGACGCCCATCCAGAACACCACCATCGAGACGCGCTTCTTCTGCGCCATGAAAGCCTCCGGGTTCTTTCGATTCAGATAACGCCGGCCCCGTCTCTGCGGGAGGGCGAGGCGCCTGCAGGCCCTCCTCGGGACGCCGAGTATATCCATCCCGCTGCGGAAAGGAAAAAGGGGGATCCGGTGCCAGGCATGACTTATTGACTTGTTGATTCCCAGCTCGGGGCTTCTTTTCCCTGTCGTCCTCGCGAAGAGGGTTGCCTGCCGTTCCGGGGCTGCGTGGCCAGAGGGCCATGCGGGGCCTCTCGCCAAGGGTGCAACGCCGCAACGCTTCACCGGGACATCGCGCGGTTGCGGGGGAGATCGAGTCGATGCCGAGATCCGATGGATGATCGCCCGCCCAGCCGAAACGCTACGAAAAGTCAATAAGTCATGCCTGGCACCAACTCGTCCGGGAAATGGAAAAAAAGCCGGGGGGCCTGTCAACGGCGCGCCCCGTAGCGGGCGAGCTCCTCCAGGTGGGAGAGCGTGAGGAGATCCTCCATGCGATCGAGATAGACCCTGCCGTCCATGTGATCGACCTCGTGCTGCACGACGCGCGCGGCGAACCCCTCCGCGTGCCAGAGGATCGGGTTCCCCTCGCGATCCAGCGCCGTCACGTCGAGCGCCGACATTCGCGGCACCTTGCCCCGAAGGCCGGGGACCGAGAGGCACCCCTCCCAGTCGACTTCCTTCTCCTCGCCCACCGCCCGGATCTCCGGGTTCACCAGGACGGTGAGCGGCACCGCGGGAGCCCCGGGGTAGCGCGGGTTGCCCGCGACCTCGATCGTCGCCACGCGCCAGGGCACATGGACCTGGGGCGCCGCGAGCCCCACGCCGTCGTACTCGTGCATCGTCTCGATCATGTCTTCGATGAACCGCTGGAATTCGGCCGTGCGGATCCGCTCGGGCGGGACGGGACGGGAAAGCTCGCGAAGAACGGGATGGCCGAGCCGGGCGACTTTCAAGATCGCCATGACGGAACTCCCTCGCGCTCTAGGGGCCGCCGGCCGGCGCCGGACCCAGCCGGATGTCCACCCCCGCGTCGCCCACGGTGGCCGGGTTGCGGGCGAACTGTCCGACGAGGTCGTCGGGCCCCTTCGTGCTCGCGTTGCCGTCGGCGTCCAGGCGCGCGGTGACGCTGACCGGTCCGGAGAAGACGGAGTCGGGCGACATCGCGTCGGCGGCCGAGAGCGCGTAGGGGAGCGGGAAGCCCGTCGCGTCCATCCGCTTCACCGCCAGGGGCGGGCCGCCCTCTCGCGATCCCTCTCTCGCGATGACGAAGAGCACGCCGCCGGGAGGCGCCTTCGCGCCGGGAGCGAGCAGGATCGTGCCGGAGATGGAAGCGCC
>JBGPLH010000125.1:0-8580 GCA_041486365.1 Thermodesulfobacteriota bacterium
CAAGTTCCATCGACTTGAAAACCGGATCCTTGTGTGGCGTGCCGAGGTTGTAGTCCTGCAGGTAGCGATAGCCGTCCTTGTTGATCAGGTAACCGCCCTCGGCGCGGGCCGCTTCGGTGATCAGAATCCCGGTGAATGGCAGGCCCGTCGGGTGGTACTGCACGAACTCCATGTCCTTCAGCGGCACGCCGGCGCGGTAGGCGATCGCCATGCCGTCGCCCGTCTTGATGGCCGCGTTCGTCGTGAAGGGGAACACGCGTCCCGCGCCGCCCGTGCAGATGATCACGGTCTTGCCGCCGATCGCGCGGAGCCTGCCGGTGTGTAGATCGATGGCCGTGACGCCGCGCACCTCGCCGTCCTCGACGAGGAGGGAAGTCACGAAGTGCTCGTCGTAGCGGAGAATTCGATCGTACTTGAGCGACGTCTGGAAGAGGGCGTGGAGCATGTGGAAGCCGGTCTTGTCCGCGGCGTACAGCGTGCGCGGGACGGACATTCCGCCGAAGGCGCGGGTCGAGACACGGCCGTCCGCGTCCCGGCTCCAGGGGCAACCCCAGTGCTCGAGCTGGATCAGCTCGCCAGGGGCCTCCCGGACGAACGTCTCCACGGCGTCCTGGTCCGCGAGGAAGTCGCTTCCCTTGATGGTGTCGAAGGCGTGCAGATCGAGGCTGTCGCCGTTGTCGGTGCGCACCACGGCGCCGGTCCCGCCCTCGGCGGACACGGTGTGGCTTCGCATCGGATAGACCTTGGAGACGACGGCGACGGTGATCTTCGGGTCGGCCTCGACCGCGGCGATCGCGGCCCGGAGGCCCGCGCCTCCTCCGCCGACAAGGATGATGTCGTGAACGACCGAATCGGTGACGGACATGGGGGCTCCTCCCGAAGCGCCCGTGAAACTACCGCGACACCGGAAGCGGGTCAAGCGAATCGGCCCCTTCGGGGGCGCGGAGCACACCGGAAAATGGAGGGGAAGCGGGAGGGCAGGGCTTCCCGGGAAGTACATGCGCGGCGAACCGTCCGTTTCATCGGCGTCATTCGATGTACATGAGCGAGGCGCTGGGAGGAGGAGGACGATCCCGAGCTTGACCGCGGGGCGGCACTTGATCCACCGTCAGGGTCGGCGGGAGCGGACGCAGCCCATCGTCCGCGGAGGAATGGCGGCCGGCTTCGCGACCGGAGGGATGCGACGTGGAATCCAGCGGGGCGCCGATCCTCGAGCTTCACGGCTGGGGCCGGCATTCCCCCTCGCGATCCTTCGTCGCGAGGCCGGAGCGGGTGCGCGACGCGGTCCCGCCGCCGACGGGGCCCGTGATCCCCCGCGGCCTCGGCCGGAGTTACGGAGACGCGGCCACGCTCGAGGACGGGACCGTCCTGCTGATGGAGCGGCTCAACCGTTTCCTCGCCTTCGACGAGGCGGCCGGCGTTCTCACGGCCGAGGCCGGCGCGTCCATCGCCGACGTGATCGAGACCTTCGTCCCGCGGGGCTGGTTCCCTCCCGTGACGCCGGGGACGAAGCACGTCACCCTGGGCGGATGCGTCGCCGCGGACGTGCACGGGAAGAACCACCACCGCGACGGCGCTTTCGGCGCCCACGTGCGGGCGCTCCTGATCGTGCTGGCCGACGGCAGCCGCCGGCGCTGCTCACCGTCGGAAGAACCCGACCTATTCTGGGCAACGGTGGGAGGAATGGGGCTCACGGGGATCGTCCTCGAGGTCACACTGCGGCTGGTGCGGATCGAGAGCGCCCTCATGCGGGTGGAGCATCGCCGGGCCGCCGACCTGGACGCGGTGCTCGCGCTGCTCGCGGATCCCGCCTGGGACGACGAAACGAGCATCGCGTGGATCGACGCGACGGCGAGGGAAGGGCGGATCGGAAGGGGCATCGCCATGCGGGGCCACCACGCGGCGAGGGCCGAGCTTTCCCCGCGCGTGAAGGATCCCCTGCGGTGGCGCGCGGGATCGGAGCGGGCGCTCCCCTGCGGTCTCCCCTCCGGCGCGCTGCGACCCGGCCTCCTGGCGTGCTTCAACGATTTCTACTACGCCTGGCAGGGCAGGAAGGAGAGGCCCTTTCTCGCTCCCGCCGACGGCTACTTCTACCCTCTCGACGTGCTCGCCGACTGGAACCGCCTCTACGGCCGGCAGGGCTTCACGCAGTACCAGTGCGTGTTGCCGGACCGGTCGGCCGAGGCGGGGATCCGGCGCATCCTGGAGGCGATACGGATCGCCCGCCGCCCGTCCACCCTCGCCGTGCTCAAGCGCTTCGGCCCGGCGGATCCCGCCCCTCTATCCTTCCCGATGGCGGGCTACACGCTCGCGATGGACTTCGCGCTGGCTGACCCGGACGTCTTCCCGTTGCTCGACGGGCTCGACGAGATCGTCGCCGGATGCGGCGGGCGGGTGTACCTGGCCAAGGACGCGCGCCTGCGCCCGGAGGTCTTCCGGGCGATGTATCCGCGCTTCGCGGAGTGGCTTCGCGTCAAGCGGGCGGTCGATCCGGGCGACCGTTTCCAGTCCGACCTTTCCCGGAGGCTCGGGATGGGGGCATCCGCGTGAAGGGGGGCGTCCTGATCCTCGGAGCCACCTCGGCTATCGCGCGGGCCGCGGCGGCGGCCTTTGCCGCCCGCGGGCGCTCGCTCTACCTCGCGGCGCGCGACACGGACGAGCTGGCGCGCACCGCTTCCGATCTGGCCATCCGGTACGGCGTCGACGTGGCCTTCGGCCCCTTCGACGCGGACGACCTCCCGGGGCACGCGAAGATCCTCGAGGACGCGGAGGCACGGATGGGGCGTATCGACGGTGTCCTGCTCGCCTTCGGGCTCCTCGGGGACCGGGGGAAGTGGACCCGGGAGGTGGATGAAGCGCTGCGGATCATCCAGGTCAACTTCACCGACGCGGTTTCCATCCTCGTCCACTGCGCCGCGTACTTCGAGCGGCGCCGCTCCGGATTCATCATCGGCCTGTCCAGCGTGGCCGGGGATCGGGGGCGGCGGAGCAACTATCCCTACGGAGCCGCGAAGGGCGCGCTCAGCCTCTACCTCCAGGGCCTGCGCGGCCGCCTGCATCCCGCCGGCGTCCGGGTGCTCACCGTGAAGCCCGGCTTCGTGGACACGCCGATGATCTACGGGCTTCCCGGGACATTCCTGGTCGCTTCCCCGCAAAGGGTCGGCGAGGCGGTGGTCCGCGCGCTGGAGCGGGGGAAAGACGTCGCCTACGTCCCCTGGTTCTGGCGGCCCATCATGGCGATCGTGAAGCTCCTGCCCGAGGCGCTGGCCAAGCGCCTGGACTTCTAGGAAGGCGTGATGGGGAAAGTGCGAGACCTGCTGCGCCTCCTGCGTCCGGCCCAGTGGACGAAGAACACCTTCGTCCTCACCGGGCTGGTCTTCGGTCATGCCTGGGGCGACCTCCGTCTCGTGCGGGAAGTCTTCACGGCCGCCGCGGCCTTCTGCCTTCTTTCCAGCGCCACCTACGTCGTGAACGACGTCGCCGACATCGATCGCGACCGCCGGCACCCGACGAAGAGGCTTCGCCCCCTCGCTACGGGCGCGGTGACGGTCCGCGCGGGCCTCCTGCTGGCGGGCGTGCTGGCAATCGCGGGCCTTCTCTTGGGTCGTCTCGCCTCGCCGGGCGTCTTCTTCCTCCTGCTCCTGTACGCGGGCCTGAGCCTTTCCTACTCCTTCCGCCTCCGGCGGATCGTCCTCCTCGACGTCTTCGTGATCGCGTCCGGGTTCATGCTGCGCATTCTCGCGGGGACCGAGGGAGTCGGGATTCCGCCCTCGCGCTGGCTGCTCCTGTGCGGCCTGATGCTCACGCTCTTCCTGGGCTTCGCGAAGCGGCGCGCCGAGGCGGACTGGATCCGGCGGGGAGAAGGTGGGAGCGACACGGGCTCGGGCCGCTACACGGTCGAGTTGCTCGACGCCACGCTCGTCATCTGCGCCGCCGGCGTGATCCTCGCCTACAGCCTCTACACGATGAGCCCGGACACCATCCGGACCCACGGGACCGAGAACCTGATCTACACGGTGCCCTTCATAATGTACGGGATCTTCCGCTATCTGTTTCTTCTCCTCGATCGAACGGGAGGGGCCGATCCGGCCGGGGATCTCCTGCGCGATCCGCACCTGCTCCTCACCGGCGCGGGATGGCTCCTTCTCACGATCCTGCTGATCCGCTGACGCGGCCCTCTCGCTTAGCCCGCATCCGCCGTGGCCCTCGGAGCAAAGCGATCAGGGGCCCGGCCCGGAGAGGGCCAGGGCCCGCTCGGAGGCGCGGCGCGCGGCGTCGGGCTTCCCCTCCAGCGCGAGGACTTTCCCGAGCTGGCGCCAGACCTCCGCGCGCCGGGGATCGATGGCGATGGCCTGACGGATCGCCGCGTCCGCCTGCGGCAGAAGACCGAGCTGCTCGTAGGCAATCGAGAGGTGGAAACTCGCCTTGAGGCCGCTCTCTCCCTCCGGGAGGATGCGCTGGGCCGCCTGCAGCTCGGGCACTGCCGCTTTCGTCTTCCCGGCGAGCAGGAGCGCGTTGCCATAGTTGGATCGCATGAGCGCCGACGCCGGGCTGGCCCTGACGGCCGCCCCGAAGAGCGTCAGGTCGTCGCGCCACTCCGCGTTGCGCCGGATCGTGAGCGTGCCCCACAGGGAGACGATCGCAAGGATCAGCGCCCCTGTGGTCCCGCGCCGGGGCGCGCCGCGCGCGAGCGGGCCTGCCGCGAGCCAGTCGCCCGCGATCACGGCCAGGGCCACCGAGGGGAGGTAAAGGGTCCGTTCGGCGAAGAGGAGCGGAACGGGAACGAGGAGGTTCGACACCGGGAAGTAGGTGGCCGCGGCCCAGAAGATCATCGCGAAGCGGCGAGGGACGGACCAGGCCCTGAAAGTGAGGAAGGCGCAGGCGAGCGCGATCAACGCTCCCGCGAGCACCCGAGGCTCGATCCCCGTCGGGATGGGGATCTGGTTGAACGAGTAGTCCGGCGACAGGCGGATCGGGAGGATCAGAAGGCGAACGGCGCGATCGAAGACCTTCAGGAAGGTGATGAGCCGGACTCCGGGGGGCTCCCCGTAGAGGAGCCCGGGAACCAGGTGACGCGGCCGATCGAGGAGCCACCCCGTGGCCTCCAGGCGCAACGCGAGATTGAGGAAGAGGGCCGCGCCGCAGACGAGGAGGGCGGAGAGCAGACGCCGTCTTCCCGCCGGATCGCGCAGCCGCGTCGCGCCGGCCTCGATCACGACGAGCACCGCGGGGAGCACCACGGCGTGCTCCTTGCAGAAGATCCCCAGGCCGTAGGCAGCGCCCAGGCCCGCAAGGTCGCGCGTCCGTCCGGTTTCCCGGTAGCGGAGCCAGAAGAGCGCCGCTGCCACGAAGGAGAGCGCGGCGAGGAGATCCGATCGCCCGGTGATCCAGGCGGCCGCCTCCGTGTGGATCGGATGGGCGGCGAAGAGGATCCCGGCGAGGAGAGCGCCGGCCGGGGGAACGCCGAGCCTGCGCGCGAGGGGCACCACGAGCGCGGAGATGAGCGCATGGAGGAGAACGTTCACCAGGTGGTAGCCCGCGGGCCGCTCGCCGTGGAGCGCGTAGTCGAGGGCGTAGGAGGTCGTCGTGACGGGGCGGAAATAGCCTCCGAGCCGATCGCCGGCCCAGTAGGCGCCGGTCCAGATTCCCGGCACGCTCCGTAACGCGTGGACGCGTGTGTCCCGGAGGATCACGGGGACGTCGTCGAAGGCGAAGCCGTTGCGCAGCGAATTGGCGTACAGGACGAAGGCGAGCGCGAAGACGAGGCCGGAGGCTCCTTTCACGGACGACGACCACGGATCGCCGGGAGAGCGGCCGCTCCCAGGATCAGGATGAGCGTGAATGCGCCTGCGGGAGAAAGGATCGGCACCCCGCTCGCCGGCGCGTCCACGCGGATGAACGCCTCGTCGGCGTCCCCGTCCACGATGTTCTCGCCGGGAGGGACGTTCACTCCGGTGACGAGGAGCGTCCAATCGGCGGCGCCGTCGGAAACGAGCGCGGCGAGGTCGTAGGTCACGCTGAAGAGGCTCGTCACGCCGGGGGCCGAGCCGAAATTCGAGAGAACGAGGGCGAGGCTGCCGCCTCCCGGGTCGCCGTTGAACCCGCTCACGAACCCGAGCCCCGTCAGCTCCGCGCTGCTCGCGAAATCCACCTCTCCCGTGTCGATCACGATGGCGCTGGAGTGGCTCGAGAGCGTGAAGGGGCTGTCGAGCACGACGGTGAAGGTGATCTGCGTGTCGGCGGGGCCGGGCGTGACGGTGACGAGCCCGTCGCTCTCCTTGATGTTGGAGGCAAGGGGGCCCGAGACATTCCCGGATGCGTTCACGTGCACGCCGACGTTCTGGGCGAAGACCTGCGGCGCGAGGACGGGGAGAAGGAGGCACCCGAGCAGGGTGGACAGGACGGACCTTCGATGGGAGAACTGAACGGCGTTCACGCGGCCCCCTGACCATCCCCGGAGGAGCCTTTCACGCGCTCCTCGGGGAGTCAAGACAAACGCGCCCTTTCGATGCGGCCGGGGGAAGCCCTCGGTAGTCCGGGGGGATTGCGCTAGAATGGGCCGAGGGCGGAGATCGCTTCGGTTCAACGGGCGAGAAGCGATCCATCGGCCCGGGCAGGGCCGCTCCGACCCATCGGAAATGTCCACGAGGAGTCCCATGAAACGCGACATCTTCAGCGAAGAGCACGAGCTCTTCCGCGATCAGTTCCGGCGGTTCGCGGAGAAGGAGATCGAACCGAAGATCGCCGGCTGGAACGCCCAGGGCATGAGCGATCGCGAGACCTGGAAACGGTGCGGAGAGGCCGGGTTCCTGGGGGCGAACCAGCCCGAGGAGTACGGCGGATCGGGCGGCGACTTCCTCTACGACGCCATCATCATGGAAGAGCTGGCGCGCATCCGCGCCCACGCGCTCATGATCAGCCTCCACTCGGACATCTGCATACCCTACGTCCTGGGCTACGGCACGCAGGAGCAGAAGAAGCGGTTCCTCCCCGGCGCCATTGCGGGCGAGATCCTGCTGGGCATCGCCATGACCGAGCCGGGAACCGGATCCGATCTTGCGGCCGTGCAAACCCGCGCGATCCGCAAGAGCGATCACTACCTGCTGAACGGGTCGAAAACCTTCATCTCGAACGGCCAGATCGGCGATCTCTTCATCATCGTGGCCAAGACCGATCCCGACGCGGTCCCGCCCCACAAGGGGATCAGCCTGCTCCTCGTCGAAGCCGACCGCGAAGGGTTCGTTCGCGGTCGCAGGCTTCCCAAGATCGGCCTCAAGGGGCAGGACACGAGCGAGCTGTTCTTCCAGGACTGCCGCGTGCCCCTCGGGAACCTGCTCGGCGGGGAAGGGCAGGGCTTCCGGATGCTGATGGAGAAGCTCCAGCAGGAGAGGTTGTGCATCGGGGTGGCGACGGTCGCGTCCTGCCGGCGGTCGCTCAAGGACACGATCGCCTACGTGAAGGAGCGCAAGGCTTTCGGTCAGCCGGTGGCGCAGTTCCAGAACACGCAGTTCAAGCTCGCGGAGCTGGCCACGGAGATAGAGGTCGGACAGGCCTTCGTGGACAAACTGCTGGTCTCGCATGTGCGCGGCGAGAACATCGTCACCGGCGTGAGCATGGCGAAGTGGTGGACCACGGAGCTCCAGAAGCGCCTCACGAGTGCCTGCGTTCAGCTCCACGGCGGCTACGGCTTCATGGAGGAGTACCCCATCTCCGCGGACTACTGCGACGCCGCCGTGCAGTCGATCTACGCCGGCACGAACGAGATCATGAAGCGGATCATCGCGAAGGACCTCGGGTTGGGCTGAGCGTCCGGACCCCGAGGGCCGATGGCAAAGCCGGTCTCCGATCCAAGACCCCTCCACGCCGCTACCGGGAAGGAAGCCGCGTCCATCCACGTGTCGCCGGCGCTCCTCGAAGCGGCGCGCGAAGACCCCCCGGACGTCTTCCGCGGGCTGGGGACTTCCCCGACGGGACTGACGTCGGAGGAGGCGGCGCGGCGCCTGGAGCAGTTCGGCCCGAATGCCGTGGCCCAGGAGAAGCGTCAGGGCCCGCTCCTGCGGCTGCTCCTCATCGCGCGAAGCCCGCTCGTCATCCTTCTCGCCGTGCTCGCCATCGTCGCCTTTTCCACCGAAGACCTCCGCAGCGGCCTGGTCATCTCCCTCATGATCGTCCTCGGCGTCTCGCTTCGCTTCGTCCAGGAGAGCCGCGCGGACGAGGCGGCGGCCCGCCTCAAGGCGATGATCAGCGTGACCGCCACCGCCTTGCGCGACGGCGAGGCGCGCGAGGTGCCGCTTCACGATCTTGTACCCGGCGACATGATCCGTCTTTGCGCCGGCGACCTCATCCCGGCGGACGTGCGGCTGGTTGCGTCGAAGAACCTCTTCGTCGTGCAATCGAGCCTCACGGGCGAAGCATTTCCCGTGGAGAAATCCGAGGAGCGGGAGGAGCGGGAGAGTCCGCCGCCGCTCGAGATCCCCAATCTCTGCCTCCTCGGGACGAGCGTCGAGTCGGGAACCGCGTCGGCCCTGGTGATCGAGACGGGGCCGCGCACCTACTTCGGGAGCATGGCGGGGCACATTC
>JBGPLH010000126.1:0-8520 GCA_041486365.1 Thermodesulfobacteriota bacterium
ATCAACTTCCCCTCGAGCCCGGCGGGGAGCGGCAGCCCCAGGCTGTAGAGCAGCGTGGGCGCCGTGTCGGCGATGGCGCGGGAGGGGAGCGTGGCGCCGCGCCGGATCCCCGGCCCCATCGCCATGAAGATCCCCTCGTGGCGGTGCATACCGCTCACCTGCCGGCGCGGCTTCACGAGCTGGTCGGAGGGGAGGATGGAGGGATGCCCGCCGTCCCTCAGGTAGAGCGTGATGTCCGGCGCGTCCTCCATCGCGGGACCCGGGTAGGCCTCCTCGCGGATGACGGCGCGCTTGATCACCGTGTCGTTCGTCGCCGGATCGCGCCAGGACAGCAACTCCTCGACGAGCTTCGCCCGGTACGACGGGTATTCCTCCTTCGTGACGCCGCCCCAGCCGCGCTCGGCCTTGCGGATGTAGACGCCGTTGGCGCTGGAGGAGCGCACGTAGGCCCTCGTGCGGGGCCAGTCGACCGTCTTGTAGAAGTCGAAGATGTACGGCGCCGTGAGCTGATCGTCCGGGTTCGGCGGCATCGCGCTCTTCCAGACGAGGTGGCCGCGCTCCGCGAGGAACGCATTGGCGAAGACGATCTCCGACGTGGGCCCCGCCCCGTGGTCGGAAGCGAGGAACACACGGGTCTCTTGACCCGCGATCTCGACCAGCGAGGCGAGGTAGCCGTCCAGCCGGACGAAGTAGTCGATCGAGAGATCGCGGATTCGCTTCTCCCAGTCGGTGTTCAGCGTGTCCTTGAGATCCGGATCGAGGAACCGCCAGCACAGGTGCTGGAGCCGATCCACGCCCTCGAAGACGATCGCGGCGAAATCCCACTGCTCCTCGGTGATGAGCATCTTCGCGACCTGGTACCAGTGCTGGTCCTTGTTCGTGATGTAGCCGACCCAGCGCTCGTACTCCTCCGCCGGAACGCCATCCACCGCCTTGCGGTTCAAATCCATGTTCCAGCTGAACTCCTTCGGGTCGAATCCCGGGAGCGCGATCAGGCGGTGGTATAGGTCCCGCGGGTACACGCTGGTCCTGAGCTGCCGGGCCAGGATGTAGCCGGGCACCACGAAGCCGTTCACGGGCTTGGCGGGGAACGTCGCCGGGAAGTTCAGCTGGATCACCCGCCGGCCGTGGCGGTTGGCCATGGAGACGATCGTCTCGCAGCGCACGTCGTTGGACGTGACGAGCCGTCCCCAGGGACCGTGCTCGTACTCCGTCCAGTGCATGAAGTCGAAGATCCCGTGCGCCCCCGGGTTCATCCCCGTCATGAGCGTGGGCCATGCCAGCGGCGTGATCGGATTCGGCGTGGAGATCAGATCCGCGCGCACGCCCTCCTCGAGGCAGCGCCCGAGGAACGGGAGCCGTCCCTCGGCGACAAGGTCGTCGAGAAGGGTGAAGGTCATGCTGTCCAGGCCGAGCAGAAGCGTGCGAGCCACCTAGATCTTCCCCCTTTCCGCGAGCGTCCGGTGCAGGAAATCGGCGAGCTGCGAGACCCGGAGGTCGGTCACGTAGCGCCCGTCCTCGATCAATATCTGTTCGAAGCCCAGATCCTGCTCCTGGTAGACCTCGCCGAGCGTCACGATCAGATGCACCACGTCGATCGACTCGAAGGCCAGGTCGCCCACCAGCAGCGTGTCCTGGCCGATCTTCCCCGAGAACTCGATGTCCCAGTCGCTCGTCATGTCCTCGATGACGTCGAGGACCTGCTTCAGGACCACGTCCCGACCCACGCCCCTCGGCACCGTTTCCGTGCTCATGCGTCTTTCCTCCTGCAGGTGGTGATGGCCGCGACGAGGTCCCCCTCGCGCAGCGTGCGGACTTCCAGCGTCGCGCCCGCCATCTCCGGGCGCAGGCGGGCGGGCTCGCCGCCCACTTCCAGGGCGATCACGCCGCTGTGCTCGTCAATCTTGCGGGCCACGAGGCCCTTGGGGTTCCAGGCCAGTCCCGTTCCCAGCGCCTTGGCGGCCGCCTCCTTGGCGCACCAGGTGCGGAGCAGCCACTCGTCCCGCGCGGTCGGCGCGATCCCGTCGAGGATTGCACGCTCCTCCTCGGAAAGCGTCGCGCCGTCGAATCCCTCTGCGAGGGCGCGCGTGCGCTCGGCGTCGATCCCCACGTCGAGACCCAGGTCGCCGTCGCAGGCCACGCCGACCGCAACGGTGCGACCGTGCGACAGCGCCACGGCGGGGGCGCGTCCCACGCGGTCGAGCCATGCGCCCCGGGCGATCGGGCGGCCGAGGGAGTCCGCGGCGATCTCGACGTCCGCGGGCAGGACGTCAATCCCGTGCCGTGCGCGCAGCAGATCGCACACCGCGTCCTTCACCGCGGCGCGCGCGAGCAGCCACTGCGTGCGCCCCCGCGGAGGCCGCCGCAGCGCGCGGAAGGTCTCGCGCTCGGCGCGGCCGAGGATCAGTGAGGCGAGCTGCTTCTGCCAGATCTGACCGAAGCCCTCGAAGGTCCCCTCGGGCCAGTCGATCACCCGCCGGCAGCGCCAGGCCCCCGGCTCGAAGAGATGAGCCACGGGACCCGGCCAGGGCTCGCTAAGCCGGATCCCCCGCGACTCGGAGGTGAGCGCGCAGATCGGCGCCGGGAGATCGAACGTGCGGTCCTCCCAGCCCCGGGCCGTCGCGTGGACGCGGCCGTCTGGGTCCAGGATCGCGAGATCGGCGCGGAGGTGATCGGGGGCCAGCCGCGCGATGAGCGCGCGTCCCCTGGCGCGCGTGCCGGCCGGGAGCGGCGGCCCGTGGAGCGTGAGGGAGGCCAGCGTGAAGGGGGTCGAGTTGATCCCGCGCACGTCCGTGTCGGCGTTCCAGAAGGCGACGAGCTGCCCGGCCGCGTCCAGCAGCGCCGGGTCGATGAGGAGGCGCGGCGCCGGGTTCGTCCGGAAGAGGCCCTCGGCCGGGAGCGCGATCAGGCTGGCCTCCACGCCGTCGTCCCCCGCGCGATCGATCGAGTCGACCCCCTGGAAGGCGGGGCCGTGGAACATCCCGTCGCGGTAGAGCCGCTCGGGGGTCCATGCGGGGACCCGCTCGTTGGCCAGGGGGAACCCGGCCATCGCGGGCGATTGGGGGAAGTCGTCGGCGAAGAGCGCAACCGCCTCGAAGAGCAGGGCGGCCCGACCCTCGCCCCCGGCCTGGCGGATCTCGGTGCGAATTTCCCCGGCGCCCTCCCGCCGAGCCTCGATTTCCGCGACGACGGGGCCGTTCTCGAAGGTGATCCAGCGGTGGGCCCGCGCGTCGCGCATCCCGACGAGGCGGCGCCCGGGCTCGAGCAGCGCGGCCGCCTCCGCGGCCATCTCGATCGTCATCGTGAAGGGCATGACGGGGAGCGCGGTGAGGGATGGATCGGTCACCGAGACCCTCCCGCCGAGCGTGTGATCGAGAAGGAACCGGTCCTCCTCCGGGTCGAGCGTGCGTCGCGAGAGAAGCCGCCGGCCGGGAGTGAACGCGACTATCTCGCCCACGAGGGGCATGCCGTGGGCGTGCGCGCCGGGCGCCTCGAGGTCCGCCGGGATCCGCGCGGCGTGGACCGCATCGATCCCGGGCGATTCGGCCTGCGCCCCTGCCGCGGGCAATTCCGGGACGCCCTCGTCCAGGAAGGCGTGCATCACCTCCCGCTGGATCGCGAGGAAGCGCTCCATGGTGTCGAAGTACGCCCGCATCGCGGGAGCCGTCTCCGCCCGATCGAGGCCGCGCGCGGCAGCGGCGCCGCCGGCCTCGGGGGACGGGGCTTCCTTCGGCGGCGCGGGCGCGGGCGGCACCTCCCGCATGACGGGAGCTTCCGCCCCCATCGGAGCAGCGGCGCTGTTGCCCCCCGCAGGACCCGTGGCCGCCGCCGCGGGCGGGCGCAGCCCGGCCGGGAGGCCGTCCGGCCCCCCGAGGTGGAGCAGCGGCAGCGCGAGCGAGATGTCCATCGCCGGGGCCTTGCGGGGCTCCGGGGCCGGGCCGTGCACGAGGTCCAGCCGGCGCGGCGCGCGGCGGCGGTAGAGCGCATCGAGTCGCATGGGCACGCCGTGGGCCGCGGCCATCGCCAGCATGTGGTGGAGCTGCGTGATCCCGGAGCGGCCGGGAAGGTTCGACGCCACGGCGAGGAAGGGGCGCTTGCGGAGGATGTCGTTCACGAAGGACGTCAGGTTCCCCCGTGGCCCGACCTCCACGAAGATCCGCACGCCGTCCTCGTACATGGCCTCGATCGTCTCCCGGAATCGGACCGGGCGGATCCACTGCTCCAGCGCCACGCGCCGGGCCTCGGAGGCTTCCGTCGGATAGGGGGCCGCCGTGGCGCAGGACCACAGCGTCGCCTCGGAGCGCGGCGGGTCGATGGGCGGGAACGAGTCGGCGAGGAACCGGTAGGCGGGCTCGAAGAGCGCCGTGTGGTAGGGGCGATCGAAGGGGAGGGTGGTGCAGATCGCGCCCCCGGCCCGTAGCGTCGCCATCGTCCGCTCCGCCAGCGGCGGGTCGACCGACAGCACGACCTGGTAACGGCAGTTGTCCATCGCGACGAGGATCCTTCCATCCGATCCCTGGACAAGTGATTCGATCAAGGCCGGCTCGGCGCCGCCCACGGCGATCAGCACGACCTGCGGCACGTCCTTCGTCTGCGAGAGGGCCAGGTACACCTTGTTCACGTTCCGGATCATCCGGATCAGGGACGCGTCGTCGTCTGCCCGCGTCGCGCCCGCCGCCAGCAGCGCCGGATACTCGCCCGCGCTGTGGCCGGCGATGACCTTCGGGCGCAGGCCCAGTTCGCCGAGCAGCGTGGCCATGGCGTGGCCGGCCACGAAAACCGACTCCACCGCGCCATCCATCTGCCACAGGATCCGCTCCTGCTCCTCGAGGGTCCGGTCCTCTCCCGGCATCGGCGGCGGGAAGATGTACTGCGACGGTGTGTACCCGCGCGGGTGATCAGCGAACGCGCGATCCATCAGGTCGAAGCGCGAGCGCACCGACGGGAAGTGCATGCACAGATCGGCGAGCATGTTCGGGTACTGCGATCCCTCGCCGGGGAAGAGGAACGCGAGCTTGCCGCTTTCGTGCAGGGGCGCGTCGACGAAGTGGATCCCCCCCCGGTCCTTGATCCGCGCGCAGGACGGATCGGCGAGGCGTCCGAGGGCGTGGTCGAGCTTGCGCGCGAGCTCGGCGGTGTCGGTCGCGACCACGGCGAGGCGGAGCCGGCCGTCGAGGTCCGCGTTCACCGTGTACGCGACGTCCCGCAGCGGCGTCTCCGGCGCGCGCTCCAGATAACGCTCGAGCAGCCTTCCGCGGGCCATCAGCGCCTCCCGCGTGTCGCCCGCGAGGATCACCACCTCGGAGTCCCACGTGCGATCGAGGCTCATCGTGGCGTGCTCGTCGGCCGCGGCGTGCTCCTCGAGGATCGCGTGGGCGTTGATCCCGCCGAATCCGAAGGCGTTCACCCCGGCGCGCCGCGGCGTCTCTCCGCCGTGGATCCAGGGGCGCGTCTCCGTGTTGAAGTAGAAGGGGGTCTTCTCGATCTCGAGCTTCGGGTTGGGATTGTCGAGGTGGATCGTCGGCGGCAGCACCTTGTGGTAGAGCGCCAGCGCGGCCTTGATCGTCCCCGCGGCGCCCGAGGCCGGGAGGAGGTGGCTGATCATCGACTTGACGGATCCCAGCGCGATGCGCGGCGCGCCCCGCCGCTCGCCGAAGACGCGGCGCAGGGCCTGGATCTCCGTCTCGTCCCCGACCGGCATCGCCGTGCCGTGCGCCTCGATGAGCCCCACGGTCGCCGGATCGATCCCGGCCGCCTCGTATGCGCGCCGGAGCGCCAGCTCTTCGCCTTCCACGCGCGGCGTGAGGATCGCCCGCGCGCGCCCGTCGCTCGAGGTTCCCACGGAGCAGAGGAGGGCGTACACCCGGTTGCCGTCCCGCTCCGCGTCCTCCAGGCGCTTGAGGAGCAGCATCCCCGCCCCTTCCCCCAGCATCGTGCCGTCGGCCTCCCGGTCGAAGGGGCGCAGGTGCGGTTTGTGCGACAGGGCGCCCATGTCGGCGAACATGTTGTGGATCGGAGCCGGCGTGGACACCTGGACGCCGCCCACGAGCGCGGCGTCGCAGCGGTGATCGCGGAGATCCTGGAGCGCCTTCTCCATCGCGATGATGGAGGATGCGCAGGCGCCGTCGATCGTGTGGTTCACGCCGCGGAGATCGAAGCGATTGGCGATGCGCCCCGACACGAGGCTCGGTGCCATCCCGGCGGCGGTCTCCGGGGTGATGGGCGGCACGCACTGCGTGAGGCGCTCGCGGATCGCCCGCAGCTCCTCCTCGGTGTGCTCGGGGTGCAGCTCGCGCAGGAGCCTCAGGAACTGGTCGATCGCGATCTTGTGCTGGAACTGGATCAGCACGCCCCGGTTGGTGAAGGTGCCGCGCCCGAGGATCACCTCGGTCCGCTCCCGGTTGAGCGGGAGATCCGGGACGCCGGCGTCCAGGAGCGTCTGGTGCGCCACCTCGAGCGCGAGGAATTGATCCGGCTCGGCGCCGTCCACGCTGCTCGGCATGATTCCGAACTCGAGCGGATGGAACTTCGCGAGATCCCCGATGTACCCGCCGCGCACGCAGTACAGGCCCGTCTGCTCCCGCGTCTCGAGGAAGGGCTCCATCCCCCGGCTCGGGGGCGGGTCGCTCACCGCGTCCACCTTGCGGACGATGTTCTCCCAGTACGTCGCCACGTCGGGCGCCTTGGGAAAGAGGCACGCCATGCCGACGATCGCCACGGGCTTCGCGTTCACGGGCGTCCCCTCTCCGACGGCGGCAGCAACGACTCGTCCCAGCCGACGAGGCGGTTGAGGGCCGCCGCGCAGGTGAACTCGAAGCCGTCGATCGCGAAGGCCGTCCTTCCCTCCGGAGTGAGGCAGAGGATGTCCGACCGGACGTTCGCCTCGCCGGATCCCTCGAGGACCCGGAGCGAGACGGTGAGCGGCTTCGCGGGATCGAAGGCGTAGCGGCGCACGGCCCGCAGGCGGGAAGGCAGGCCGGTCATGTCGTGGATCGCGCGCACCCAGAGCAGCGCGAGCTGAAGGCACCCATCGACGAGCACCGGATCGATTGTCCAGCGGGCCGCGCCGCCGGTCCCCTCGAGGCAGGAGGACGGCCGCGAGGGCGCGATCTCCGAGAGGATCCCCTCTTCGGAGACGCCGAGCACGCGGCGCACGCACTGGAACACGGGTCCATGGAAGAGCCACTTCCGATACGCGTCGCCGATGGGAATCGGATAGGGCGGCAACGTCGCGAGGAAGGGATGGCGCGCCGCCGGTCCCTCCGTGAGGCGGGCGCCGAGCAGGATCGTCGCGCGGTAGCACGCGCGGTCGGGGCGGCCCGGCTCGGTGATCTCGACGGCGGCCTCGATGGCGTCGGAGGCCTCCGAGGGCGCGTGGGTCTTCGGTCGGACCGCGATGCGGATCGGGAAGGTGGCCTGGGCGAGCGTGATGCCGCGCAGCACCCGCACGTCGCGGGCGCCGGTCACGACCAGGTCGGGCCAGGCCTTCTGCGCCGCCTCCGCCATGAGCGCGAGCCCGGCCGCGGCCGGCAGCACCGGCTTTCCGTCGAGCTTGTGGTGATGCAGGTAACGGTCGAACGCGGGATCGAGCACGCGCAGGCACTCCATCTCGCCGCCCCGGCCCGGGACGAGCCGTTCGCGGTGAAGGAGGGGCGTGACGAGGGTTTCCGCCGGCGCGGCCTCGCCGCCCGGGAGATCCCGCCAGGGCCCGTCGCCGATGACCAGGACCGACCCGCGCGCCTTCGGCGCTCCGATCTCCGCCAGCAGCGCCTCGCAGCCCGCCGCCGGGGGGATCACCCGCACGCCCCGCTCCGCGAACTGCCGCTTCACTTCCTCGCCGGCCATTCCCACGCTATCCCAGGGCCCCCAGTCCAGCGCCACGACGCGCCCCTCCCAGCGCCGATCCAGGAACGCCGCGAGGTGGTTCAGCACCTCGTTCGCGGCGCCGTAATCGGCCTGCCCGCGGTTGCCGAAGGCGCCGGTCACGCTGCTCATGAAGACGAGGAAGCGCAGCCCCTCCGGGCGCAGCATGCGCGCGAGCAGGAAGGCCGAATCGGCCTTCGTGTCGAAGACGCGGTCGAAGGACTCGGGGCTCTTCTCCTCGAGGAGCTTGTCCTCGATCACGCCCGCTCCGTGGATCACCCCGTCGATCCGGCCGTACGTCGCGTAGGTCTCCTCGATCACCGCGCCGAGCGCCGAGGCGTCGCGGGCGTCCGCCTGACGGTAGACGATCCGCGCTCCCGTCCCGCGCATCGCACGGAGGTTCTCGCGGATCTCCCGCGCGCCCAGGGTGCGCCCGATCTCCGCCTCGATGGCGCGAGGGGTCGGGCGCGCACCCGCGATCTTCGCGCGCTGGAGCAGCGCGGCGCGCATGGCGGCGGGGCTCCCGGCGGAAGCCAGATCCGGCGGCTCGTCCTCCGGCGGAAGGGGCGAGCGGCCGAGCAGCACGATGGTGGGCTTCGCACGCTCGGCCAGCGTGCGGGCGATGGCCGCGGTGATCCCCCGGGCGCCGCCGGTCAC
>JBGPLH010000127.1:0-8461 GCA_041486365.1 Thermodesulfobacteriota bacterium
AGGCGGGCCAGGGCCTTCGTCACCTCGAGGTCCGCCTTCCGGATACCCTCGTACAGGCCGTCATCGATCCGGATCCCCCGAAGGCGCGCTTCGGCCTCCCGCGCCTCCGCGACCGCCCGATCGATGTGACCCCTGCGCTCCTCGAAGTCGGCCAGATCGTGCTCGTCGCGGCGGAAATTGAAGTCCTCGTTCCGGAGGAGATGCAGGCGCCGCGCGGATTCCTGTCGGGCCTGCGCTTTCGACAGGGCCTCCTGGGCCTGATCGAGACCGCGGATCGCGTCGTGCAGCGCCGGGGCGGCCGCCTGGAGATCTTCGGCGATCGACGCGCGATCGCGCTCCGCGCGCGCCAGCTCCGCGACGATGCGATCGCGCTCCCCTACCGCGTCCGCGGAAAGCTTCATCTGCTTCAGCGCCGCATCCCGCTTCGCCTGGAGCTTCTCCAGATCGCTCTTGAGCCCCGCGACCCCCTGCCGGTCCGCCTCGCGCTGCTCCGCGATCCCGATCTGCCCGCTGATGCTCCGTCCCATCGTCGCGATGTCGATCGCGAGCCTCGCGCTGAGATCGATGTCCGACTCGAGTCTGCCGAGCTCTTCCCGGAGCCGGTCCGCCTCGGCACGCCGTTCGCCCAGCACGCGGGTTGCCTCTGCGAGCTCCTTCTTTTCCTTACCCGTGTCCGTGAAGTATCGGAGGAACTCCTTCTCGGCCTTCTCGTAAAGGCTCTCCTCCCGCGGGCCGCTCGTGGAACCGCCCGCCGCGACATCGAGCGCGCGCGAGAGGGCGGTCTGATCTCGGAGATCCAAGGGATCGATCCCCCGGCCCTGCTCGATCCGGAGGGCCTTCCAGAGGCTCAGATCGACGGTCTCCTCGAGGATGGCGCGCGCGCGGTCGTGGGCCTCGCGGCCCGTCCAGTCCTCGGCCTTTGGCCGGGAGACGTGGAGCCGCGTCGCCTTGTCCTTGTGAAAACGCTTGAAGTAGGTGAAGGCGTACGAGCCCGTCTCGACGTCAATCTCGATCTCGGCGCCGGCGTCCCGGTGCACCGGCTTGATCGCCTTGATCTCCTGTTTCGAGGTGCTGTCGAGGTGATCGAAGATCACGTCGATCGCCTCCGCGAGGCTCGATTTTCCGATCTCGTTCGGACCGGCGACAAGGGTGATGCCCGTGGGCGCGAAGCGCACCTCGCGCTCGTCCGTGCCGCGGTAGTTGCGAAGGCGCACGCGGAGGATTTTCACGCGGCCCTCCCGGAGAGCCGCAGGAGGAGCGCCAGGGCGTCACGCGCCGTCACTGCGTCGTCCCCGGTCGCGAGCGCCCTCGTCCGCAGCCGCTCGACGGCCCGGGCGGCGAAGCCCGAAAGGCCGATCTCCGAGAAGTCATCGTCGTCCGGCAGGACGGCGAGATCCGTCGCACGCCCCCACAGCTCGATGGCGGCGAACAGATCGCGCGTCTCGTCCAGGAACTGATCGAGCCGCGCCTGGAGACGGAGCGAGATCGTCCCGACGAGCCCGAGCTTCACAATCGTCCGGTCTTTGGCCTCGAGGTTCCGGAGCAAGCGCTCGAGCGACTCGAAATCGGCCTCGCCGTTGAGATCGAACCGGTCCCGCAGGAGGAATCGCCAGGTTGCCACCTGCCGGGGAGTCGTGCGGACGCCGTCCAGACCCGCCTCGACGATGAGGATCTTTCCGGGATCCTGCTCGTCGTAGTCCGTGGGCTCGGGCGCGCCCGAGTACCAGATCCGGCCCGAGTCTCCCACCGGCGTGAGTGAGTGGCGATCGCCCAGCGCGAGGTAGTGGATCTGTCCGGCGGCGACGGTCGCCTCCGCGGCCGCGAGACCGATCAGGGCCGGGTTCTCCGGGTCGGGAGACAGGGTGTTCACCATGCCATGTGCCACGGCAATCCGGATGGTTCCCCGGGCCGGTTCCAGCCCGGCGCAGGAGGCCGCCACGAGATCCCGGAGGGGCCGCTTGGAGTTCCAGGGGGCGCCGACGATCTCAACGCCCTCGCGGACGGGAATCGGGCGGGAGTCCTCTATCACGCGGACGTGGGCGGGCTTCCTCTCGAGGAAGGTGGGAGAGCGGAACACGGAGGCTGCTTCCAGAGGGTCGTGGTTCCCGGGCAGGAGGTAAACGGGCACGGAGATGGACGCGAGCGCGTCGATCGCGCGAGACACCGTGCGGCGCTCTACATGATTTGTCTCGAAAACGTCCCCGCAGACCACCACGAACTCGCACTTCTCCTCGGCGGCGATCCGCCCGATCGTCCGGATGGCGTCGGCGCGCGCCTGGGCGAAGCGCGACTGCGCCTCCTCACCGAGGAAGTGGCGGGTCATGCCGAGTTGCCAGTCGCTGGTGTGGATGAAACGAACCGTGGCCATGGGCCCTCCGCGGAAACGCTTTCACTCTAACCCAGAGTTGCGACATCCCTCAAACCGCGGGCGCCGGGCCGCGGGACGGGTGGGCTTTCCGGCGCAGCTGAAAATCGAGAAGTATCCTTTTAGCCCATGACAATCTCGACCCATCCGCGGATTGTCTGATCTTGAAATCCTCGGTCGATTCTGAATATGACGCACTATTCCAGACCGGGGTTCTGACTAGCCCATGTGTTTTTTCATTTACCGGGGGTCGTTGCTTTTTTTGATCCACATAGCGAATTCTTGTTGACACGCTAGCACCGGCAGGAGTAGCGAGTTAACAGTAGCGGAAGCTCACGCACCCTCGTTAGGACTGCCACGGGTCCGTAAGCCCACCGTCTCAGGCAAAGTTCGTTTCCCATTGGCCCGGCGCTTCGCATCCCCCGAGCGTAGCCGTGCGCCTATTATCTGATTTTGACACATCCCCAACATCGCCTGCCCTGATCCTCGCGGGATATACGCAGGGCCTTGTCTCGCTTTCGACAAAAGGAGCAAGGGCCGGGTCGCTCCCGTTGGCGCATAGAAACGAAGGAACCAGGAGAGCCACGCAGGCCCTCTTGCCGGCTGAGTATCCTTTTCAACGCGAGGCGAAAGCCATGAAGACGCTTCTGGCTGTGCTCCTTTGTTCGGTTTGCCTCCTTTGTCTCCCTCCCCGAAATGATTGCCTTTGATTGAGAGGAAATGGGCAGAGGAATTGCCTCCTCGATGATGGCGGGGCGACCCGTCGAGAGGAGGAGAGATGGAAGAGGACAGGAGGCGAGAGGGAGAAGAGGACGGTGAAGAGACAGCGACCGAAGAGGAGCAAGCTGCAGGCCGAGTCGATGAATGCGACCTGGCTTCCCCGCTGAGCGAAGGGCGACCCACCGACGACCCACGCGAAGAATTCCCGGAGGAGATCCGGGGACCCACCGAGGAGGAGCTGCACTCGGAGGATGAGACAGCGCCCTCCATTCCCAATCTGACGGCCCGCAGACCCGGACGACGGCTGGTGAAGCCGGAGAGCGCCCCGCGGGTATCTCTCACATCGCAGCAGCGGCTTTTGCTCCTGGACACCTGGCGACGAAGCGCGCTTCCGGCCGG
This sequence comes from Thermodesulfobacteriota bacterium, assembly GCA_041486365.1. Lineage (GTDB taxonomy): Bacteria > JAUYMQ01 > JAUYMQ01 > JAUYMQ01 > JAUYMQ01 > JBGPLH01. The sequence continues at coordinate 3,485 of JBGPLH010000127.1, forward strand.
CGATTTCGGATCGCTGGTCGGGGTGAGCAAGCACACGCTGTACGCGTGGAAGAAGCGCTTCGAGGAGGGCGGGCCGGCGGGCCTTGAGGACCAGCCGCGGGGAGCGCCCGGGGGAAGCCGTGTGCCGGAGGTCACGCGGCGGGCGATTGTGATGATGAAGCAGGACAACCCCGAGTGGGGATGCCAGCGAATAGCCGACGTGCTGGCGCGAGCGCAGGGCCTTGGGGCGAGCGCCAAGGCGGTGGCGGGGGTGCTTCACGAGGAGGGCTACGAGCTGGAGGATATCCCGACCCGCCCGCATCGGGACCATGTCCGGACCTTCGAGCGGGCGCGACCGAACGAGATGTGGCAGACGGATCTCTTCACGTTTGTGCTCAAGCGACAAAACCGTCGCGTGCACCTGGTGGCCTTCATGGATGATCACAGCCGCTTCCTCGTGGGCTACGGGCTTCACGCCACGGCGAGCGCGGCGCTGGTGATCGAGGCGTTTCGAGCGGCGATTGCTTCCTACCACGCCCCCGGGGAGATCCTGACGGATAACGGGAGCCAGTATGTCACGTGGCGAGGCAAGAGCGCGTTTGCGCGGGAGTGCGAGACGCGGGGGGTGAAGCATCTGGTGGCCGCGCCGCGGCACCCGCGGACGCTGGGGAAGATCGAGCGCTTCTGGGGGACGCTGTGGCGGGAGTGCCTGAGTGCGGCGGTGTTTCTGGATCTGGAGGATGCGCGAAGGCGGGTGGGGCTCTTCATTGATCACTACAACTTCCAGCGCCCGCACCAGGGGCTTGGGGGGTCGGTGGTGCCGGCGGACCGGTATTTCGGGCAGGCCGAGGAGGTGCTCAAGACGCTTAAGGCGCGGGTGGCGGCCAATGCGCGGGAGCTGGCCTGCAACGGGATCCCCCGGGAGCCGCTGTACCTCACGGGGCAGCTCGGGGGCAAGAGCTTCAGCGTGCACGCGGAGGGGGAGCGGGTGATCCTGACAAAGGAAGGGGAGGGGCGTCGGGAGATCGAGTGGAACCCACCGGAGAGGAAGATGGCTCCCGAGCCGCTGTGTCCTCAGGGCGCGCCTCGTGGGGAAGACGGAAACGAGGAGCCGCCGTCTCCCGGGACGTCGGCGATCGATGCGCTGCCGCGAGGTGAGCGATGAGCGGGGCGGAAGGGAAGAAGAAGAGCCGCGGTCCGCAGGGCCCGCGCATTGGCGGGGGGACGCTTGAGGGGCGGCTGCTGGCGGCGGCGATCCTCGAAGTGCTCGCGGGGATGCGCACGCCGACCGATGCGGCGCGCGCGTTGACGGTGAGCGTGCCGCGGTACTACGCGCTGGAGGCGCGGGGGCTTGAGGGGCTGGTCCTGGCCTGCGAGCCGCGAGGAAGGAAGGGGCGGCGAAGAAATCCGGAACGGGAGGTGGAGCGGCTGCGCAAGGAGGTGGAGCGACTGGAAAAGGAGTGCGCCCGGAGGCAGGCATTGCTGCGGGCGGCGAGCCGCGCGGTGGGCCTTGGACCTGCTTCGGCCAAGCCCGACGGGAAGCGGCGACGCCGGCCAGTGGTGCGAGCACTGAAGGCGGCCGGGGTGTTACGCTCGGGTCCTGAGAGTGGCGCGGAGAAGGCTGAGTCCTCTGCGTCGTGAGCGTGAGGGGGAGAGGCGATGGCGCGACCGCCGATGGGACCGCGGGTGGTGGAAGGGATGGAGGGGACGAGGGGAGCCAGGCTCAGGCTGCAGATGATCCTCGAGACGCTCTCGGGGGCGCGAAGCGTGGGAGAGGCGAGTCGGGAGCTGGGGGTGAACGAGGCGCGGTTTTACGAGTTGAGAGCGGAGGCCTTGTCCGGAGCGCTGTCGCGGCTGGAGCTGCGGCGTGCGGGGCGGCCGGCGAAGCAGGTGGCGAAGGAGGAGGGAGAGGTCGAGGCGCTCAGGGCACAGATGAGGGAGCTGAGGCTTGAGCTACAGGGGTCGAGGGTGCGGGAGGAAATAGCGATTGCGATGCCGCATCTGCTCAAGCGGCGGGAGGAGGGAGGAAAAAAAACGAAGAGGCGGTGAACGCTCATCGATGCGCGACGACGCGGGCCGAGCGGCGGCACGTGCGGCGGCTGGAGCGGGCATGGGAGCTGCGAGAGGAAAGGAAGGTGCGTGGGCATCGGCGGGTGACGGGCTGGCAGCGAGCGCGGAGGGATGGGGAGCGGCGGGTGCGGGCGAGCGCACTGGCGTACCGGCGGTGGGCGATGCGGCAGGGAGTGATGCCGGAGGAGGTGGCCGCGCGGCTGGGCATGTCGCCCCGGACGCTATCGCGATGGGCGGGGCGGTGGCGCGTGGAACGCCTGGGAGCGGCTGCCCGGGGGCGAAGGATGCGTAGAGCGGACTTGGAGACGCGACGCCTGATCCTGGGCGTGCTCGCCTACGTGGGCCCCGGCGTGAGCATCGTGCTCCTGCGGGAATTTTTCCCCGAAGTGGCCCGCCGGGAGCTGGAGGACCTGCGGCGGCGTTACCGGAGAGCGTATCGCATGCGCAGGAGCCTCCTGGTCCACGTGCTGCACTGGAAGCGCGCGGGTGCGGTCTGGGCGATGGACTTCAAGAAGCCGCCCCTTCCGGTAGATGGCCTGTACCCGAAGGTGATGGCCACGCGGGATCTGGGAAGCAGCGATCAGCTACTGGGGCTTCCGGCCCTGGACGAGACGGGTCAGACGGTGCGGGACGCCCTGGAAGCGCTCTTCAAGGAGCATGGCCCGCCTCTGGTTATCAAGTCGGATCAGGGCTCGGCCTTCGTCGCTGAGGAGACGAGGGAATTTCTCCAGGGGCACGGGGTGCAGCTGCTGCTATCCCCACCGCGCCTGCCCTCCTACAATGGGGCCTGCGAAGCAGGGATCGGCTCGATGGCGACCCGGGCGCACCACGCCTCGGCGAGAAACGGGCGACCCGGGGAGTGGACCTGCGACGACCTGGAGCTGGCACGGCTGGAGGCAAACGAGACCGCGAGGCCGTGGGGGATGAACGGGCCCACGCCGGAGGAGGTCTGGCAAGGTCGGACCCCTATCACCGAGGAAGAGCGCGCCTTGTTTGCGAGGACGGTCGTGACGATGCGCGAGGAGGCTCGCCGACGTCGAGAGAAGGCGGCGATCATCGAGCTTGCGCGGCACCGGGAAGATGCGATAGAGCGTGAGGCAATCTCCCGCGCGCTCGTGGCGTGCGGGATTCTTAAGCTCAGAAGGAGGCGAATTCCTCCACCTATTAAACTCGTCAGTCGGGCCATAATTTCGTAGGGGGCACAACTTCGATGCGACTCGTTTTCTTAGCACCGGTCATTTCGGCGATCTTGGGCTAAGGGATATTTCATTTTTCGGTGGGCTTGGCGCGGGTAGTAACTACGAGTCAGGTTTATCAGCAAGTCGTAGCCTGGTGCACACGGGTACTTCATCGCCCGTGCAGTTTGGTACTATTCTCGAGGCGGGTGTTCCAGGATACGTCGGTGGAGGAACCGCGACATGGATAGGAATTTCTTCGTTGTCTACTGATCTTTCTGTAAAAGGATATGTAGGTGGCGGATCGTTTGCATGCTTCTGTTTTCATGCGACGATCGATAGGAACGCGCTATATGGTGGAGTCAACTGGATTGGAACAACTCTTGCGTCACCATACGGACCTCAACGTCCACCATATCGAGGATATGGATATCCTCCGGGTGTTCCATGAACATAAAGAAAAGGTGCTATCAAATTATTACGAGGAAAGCGTACATTGCACGATGGCTAAAATACTGATAGGGATATGGTTTCCAGTACTACTCGCATCCGCTCCGATCGGGATGACGCTGCTGTCGGTCTTGTTTCATCGACTGAAGGCACGATATCCAGAGGTTTATGCATCTCTCGGATCGCCAGGGGTGTTTTATAATAACAGCCTGAGAAGCAACTGGCTGTTTCTCAGATTTATCTGGGGAAGTCACTATAAAGCGCTTCAGAGTAGAACGGTAAATAGGTTATGCATGGTTCTAAAAATATATTCGATTCTGTCCATGGGATGGGTTCTAATGTTTTTTATTTTGATTAAGTTTGCGCGATGATCAGCCGGTCTACTGCCGTAGCTCATATTTCAGCTAGTGATGAATAACTCCTTACGACGAGGAGAGGTAAAGGAAGAATAAAGATTGGGATGATGAATTACTCTTCGAAGCAATGGGAAATGGATCGTTAAATGAGTTATAAATTTGCACTAACTTGGTTTTGCACTCTATTCGTAGGCGCTATAGTTGGTAATATCTTGTCGGCACGAATACAGCGTCGTATTTCTAGAATGTATCCGGATGCATACAAAGCAATGGGGTCGCCTTCATTTTTCTGGAATGCTTCCCCCGCGAACGGCTTAAGATTTCTTAGGTTTTTGTGGTTTTTGGACAAGAGTAATCTAGATAAGGAAACGATCAAACTTTGCACAACGGTCAAGACGTACCAGATTGCCTATCTAGTATGGTTCCTTATCCCGTTCATTGTCTTAATCTGTTTGTACTTGGCATGAAAGTGGAAGAAAGATTTCTATGCTTTGAATAGGAGAGATCGGGGATTACGCGTAGGCTTCCTGTGGGTGGCGAATTCCAATTTGTTCTTGAAAATCAGCGATTCGGTCGTCTTGCTCCGGAGGCCATTCTGCCCTAGGCTTCCGCGCCATGAGGGCCGTATTCATCCTGCTTGGACACCTCCTGACGACGATCGCTAGGCTCCTCCGGCCTGGCGGCGCGCGCGCCATCGTTGCCGAGAGCGTTCTCCTGAAACAGCAGCTCTTGGTCGTCGGCCGGTCTCGCCATCGGGCTCCGAACCTTTCCCCTCTCGATCGATTCCTCTTTGGCTTCTGGTCACTCTTCCTCGGCGAGCGACGCATCCGACGGGTGGCGGTAATTCTCAAGCCATCGACGCTTTTGAGCTTTCACGATGCCCTCGTGAACCGGAAGTACCGACTGCTCTTCACGCCCCGGCGGCGGGGGAAGCCCGGCCCCAAGGG
>JBGPLH010000128.1:0-8460 GCA_041486365.1 Thermodesulfobacteriota bacterium
CAGGGGGAGGCTACGACGCCTTCATGGTCCTCTTCGGCGAATCGGACACGATCGCGCACCACTTCTGGATGCACCACGACCCCGCGAGCCCGCGGCACGATCCGGCGAGCGCCCGGGACCACGGCGGCGCGATCCGCGCGATCTACCGGCAGCTCGACGACGCGGTGGGCGCGCTGGTCGACGGGGCTGGGCCGGGCGCGCACGTGATCGTCGCGAGCGATCACGGGTTCGGCGGCGCGGGAGATCGCGCGGTGTATCTCAACCGCTGGCTCGAAGAGGAAGGCTGGCTCGCGTTCCGCGAGGCGCCGGGCGCGGGATCGCGCGTGGCGGACGCGCTGAAGCGGGCGGCCCTGGGCGCGCTCCCTCCGCGGGCGCAGGAGAAGGCCTTCCGCGTAGCGCCGAGCCTCGCGAGCCGGATCGAGAGCGCCTCGCGCTTCGGCGCCATCGACTTTCCGCGCACGCGGGCGTTCTCGGAGGAGCTCAACTACGCGCCGTCCCTCTGGCTCAACATCGCCGGGCGCGATCCGGAGGGCGCGGTCCCGGGTCGGGAAGCCAACCGCGCGCTCGATGCGCTCACCGATCGATTGCTGGCATGGCGCGATCCGGCGGAAGGCGCGCCGATGCTCAAGGCGGTGTACCGGCGGGAGGAGATCTACCGCGGGCCCTGGGTCGCCCTCGCGCCTGACCTCCTCCTCGACTTCCATCTGCGCGACGGGTACTCCGTCTCCTGTCTCCGGTCGGCCGCTCCGCGCGGTGCGCGGAGCGTTAGAATGATCGACCGCTCCGAGCACGTCGGGGGCAAGGGCGGCGGCATGAACGGCTCGCACCGGCGCGACGGGACGTTGCTCGCGGCCGGTCCGCGGATTGCACCCGGCGCGCTCCCGCCGCGGACCTGGATCGGTGATGTCGCCCCGACAGCTCTCGCACTGCTCGGTGTCGAGACGCCCGCCTGGATGGAAGGGCGCGACTTCTTCGCCGCCGCCCGGACCGGCCGGTGAAGGCCTGGGCCGGAAGGCTGCTTCTCCTGGCCGCGGCCCTGGCCCTCTCGCTGTGCCTCGCGGAACTCTTCCTCCGCCGCTTCGACCCGCAGCCGCTCAACATCCTCTACGTTCGCCCGGACGGGATCCTCAGCCACGTGCCCGGGATCGACACGGTGATCAGGGGGATCGAGACGCGGGCGCGGGTGCGGACGAACCGGGACGGTCTGCGGGACGTGGAGCGGCCCCTCGATAAGCCGCCGGGCATGGCGCGCGTGCTCGTGCTCGGCGACTCGATGATCGAGGGGCTCCAGGTCGAGCTTCCCGCGACGATGCCCAAGCGCATGCAGCAGCTTCTTTCGAACGCGCTGCCCGGTCGGGCGATCGACGTTATCAACGCGGGCGTGAGCGGCAGCTCGGGTCCCTACGCCCTGGCCTGGCTGGAGAAGGACGGGCTCGCCTACGGGCCCGACGTCGTCGTGGTGACCTTCACGGCGCGCAACGATATCGACGAGGCGGCCGACTTCGGCGAGCGGACGCGCTCGCGATTCTACGAGGCGAAGAGCTTCTTGCGGTCGCGCTTCCACCTCTACTCCCTGCTCGAACGTGCGCTGGACGCCCAGGACTGGCTTCGCAACGCCCTCGCGGCCCTCGGGATCGTGGAGCCCGCCGACCCGACGCGACCCCGGATCGAGCCGGGCGACATCCACACGATGAATCGGGAGGCCTGGTATTACGACGGACGTCTGGACGAGAGGGAGGCGCGTGGCTATGAGCGCCTCTTCGCGTCCTGGGACCGGATCCTCTCCCTGTGCCGGGCCCACGGGATCCCGGTGCTCTTCGTGCTCCTCCCGACCTACTTTCAGGTGACGCGGGATCCGGCGGCGCTGGGCTACCCCGCGTGGGTGAGCGCGTTCGTGCGGAACGATCGCGAATCCCAGGATCGCGTGCTCGCGTTCCTGAGAGAACGTGGGGCGATCGTGGTGGACCTGCTGCCCGAGGCGCGTCGCCGGGGCAAGGGAATCTATCTGCTGAAGGACCAGCACTTCTCCGCCTCCGGGAACACCTTCGCGGCCCAGGAGACGGCGAGAGCGATCCTCGCGCGGGGATGGCTCTCGCGCTCGCAGTGAAAGGCGGCGACCCGCCCGTGAAGATCCTCACCGTTGCCGCCTGCCCTTTTCCCACCCGCCAGGGATCGCAGGTGCTGATCCGGCAGGCGGCGGAGGCGCTGGCGGCCCGCGGGAACGAGGTGATCGTCGCTTCCTACGCGGGCGGCGAGGACGTCCCCTGCAGCCTGCCCATCGCGCGGGCGCCGCGGCTGCCCGGATCGGATCGGCTGCGCGCGGGGCCCTCGCTCGCGAAACCCCTGCTCGACGCGTCGCTCGCGCGGACCGTCTCGCGTCTGTGCGCCGGGTGGAAGCCCGACGTCATCCACGCGCACAACGTCGAGGGAGCCGCGGTGGCGCTCGCCGTCGCGCGGAGCGTGCCGGTCGTCTACCACGCGCACGGCCTCCTCTCGACGGAGCTGCCGGCCTACCTGCCCGCTTCCTTGCGCGCCCTCGCCGCCGGCGCGGGGCGCCTCGCCGATCGCTTCCTGCCCCGCCGGGCGGCTGCGACCATCGCGCTCACCGATCCCGCGCGGGAGGCCTTCCTTCGCGCGGGCGCCGACCCGGCGAGCGTCTTCGCGATCCCGCCGGGTATCGCCGTGGAGGAGGTCGATCCCCGGAACGCCGGACTGGCACGGGCGCGGGTGTGCGCGCCGCGGGAGGCGTTGATCCTCTATGCGGGCAACGCGGACGCCTACCAGTCGATCGACACGCTGCTCGACGCCGTCGCGGCCCTGGGCGCCGACGCGCGGGACCGGGTGCGTCTCGTTTTCGCGATCCCCGGGCCCCCGCGCGATCTGCCCGCGCAGGTGGTGACGCGCGGGCTCGCCGATCGCGTGGTGTTCCTCGACGCGTCCTGGGAGGAAACGGCGCGGCTGCTCACGGCCTGCGACGCCGCCGTGATTCCCCGCGCCGACCCGTACGGCTTCCCGATGAAGCTCCTGAACGCGCTCGCCCTCGGCGCGCCCGTCGTCACGCACCCGGCCTGCGCGCACGGCCTCACGCAGGGCGTGGACGCGATCCTCGCCCGGGGAGCGGCCGAGACGGCGGCGGCGCTGGGGAAGGTGATCGCCGATCCCGGCTGGGCGCGCCGGATCGGCGCCGCGGGGCGGGACGTGGCGCGCAAGCGACATGACTGGGCGCTGGTCGGCGGGCGGATCGAGGCGATCCTCGCGGAGGCAGCGCGCCCGGCTTGCGCGCGAAGCCGGGCGCCAGGACAATAGCGCGAGCGGCGCGTGACGCCGCCGGGACATCCGGGGGGAACGATCGTGGCAGCGGCCGAGGAGATCCGGAGCGGGAAGATCGCCATCGTCGGGGGCGTGTGGTTCGCCCTCGCGCTTCTCCTGGGCGCCTCGAAAATCCTGTCGCGGGCGCCCGTGCCCGTGATCCCGGCGATCCTGTGGACGCTCGTCGCGATAATCCTCCTGGCGTTCTGGCGGTCGGCGTCCTTGCGAGCCCGGGCGACGGCGATCGACATGCGCTCGCTCGTCGCAGTTCACATGACGCGCTTCGTCGGGATCTACTTCCTCGTCCTCCACGACCGCGGCCTGCTCCCCTGGGCCTTCGCGGTGCCGGGCGGATGGGGCGACATCGCCGTCGCAGTGGCCGCCTTCGCGGTCTTCGCGCTCGTGCCGCCCAGGGGCAAGGCGGCCCGGCAGGTCTACCTCCTGTGGAACGTGCTCGGCCTCGCCGACATTCTTTTTGTGGTGGCCACGGCGGCCCGGCTCGCGCTTGCGGACCGCGACTCCATGATCGCGATCACGCAACTGCCGCTCAGCTTGCTCCCGACGTTCCTGGTGCCGATCATCATCTCGACCCACGTGATCATGCTGGCGCGCCTCCGCGCGGCGCGGCGGCGAGGGTCGGACACTTTCTAGCGCCGGCCGCGGGGCGGCCGGAGGAAGGATCGCGGTCATGAAATTCTCGCGTGTCGTGCTCGCGCTGACGGGCCTCGTCTTCGTGGGTTTCGGCGTGGCGTTCCTCCTCTGGCCCTTGCAGATGACCCTCAGGGTCGGGATCCCCCTCGTGACGATGACCGGCACGACGGACGTGCGGGCCCTGTACGGCGGCCTCGAGATCGGCTTCGGGGTCTTCCTGCTGATCGCATCCGCCAGGCGCACGTGGGCCCTTCCCGGGCTCGCCGCCACGCTGTGCGCGCTGGCGGGGATGGGCCTCTCCCGCGCCCTCGGCGTCGCGCTCGACGGCGGCCCGGAGCCGATCACCGGCGCGCTCCTGGCCTCGGAGGTCTCGGGCGCGGCCATCGCGGCGCTCGCCCTCCTGCGCGAGCGGCGCGGCGCTCGTTCCGCCCCGATTTCGGCGCCGGGGCGGAAGTCCACGCATCAGACTCCCTCGGCTGCCGCGAGCCACATGCCGGATCCATGAAAAGCGTCCACGGGCCCGGCGATCCATCGTTCGACGCACGGCCGGGAACGCGCTAAACCTTCGATCCGCCGGATCCGCTGACGGTCCGCGCGGAGCCCGCCGATCACGAACAGAGGTCCGAGCCCGGCGCCCCTCACAGGACGGGGGACGCGCGGGGCGAGGGCCTTGGTCTATTTGCGCATGGACGCCTTGAAGCCCGAAAGCAGCCTCCAGGATCTCATCGCCGCCGTGGCGCGGGGGGAAGGACCGATCCGCATCGCCGGGGCAACCGGCGCGGCGCCGGCCTACCTCGCGGCGCGCCTGCTCTCCGGGCGCACGGCGAATCTGCGCGGGCCCATCCTCGCGGTGCTGCCGACGCTGCAGGCCGCGGAGGCCTTCGCCGACGATCTGCGCTTCTTCCTCGGGCACAGCGGAGCGGGCGACCCGGCGCGGCAGGTGCTCCACTTTCCCTCCTGGGAAGTCCTTCCCTACGACCACGTCTCTCCCCACCGCGGCACCTCCTTCGAGCGGATCGCCGCGCTCGGCCGCCTCTCCGTGCCGCCGGCCACGCCCGAGGGGCCGGCCGCCCGGGTTCTCGCCCTCGTGACCGACGCGCGGGCGCTCGCCCAGCGCGTGCTCGCGCCGGAAGCGATGCGCCGGGCGTCCTTCGAGCTCGAGACCGGGCAGACGATCGAGCGCGACGACCTGGTGCGGAGGCTCGTGATGCTCGGCTACGGCGGCGGGCCGCTCGCGGAGACGCGGGGCGAGTTCAGCGTCCGCGGCGCGATCGTCGACGTGTTCCCCGTGGATGCCGCCGACCCGGTGCGCATCGAGCTGGACGACGACCGGATCGAGCGGATGCGCCCCTACGATCCCGAGACCCAGCGCGGCTTCCCGGCCGCGGAGGAAGGTCGCCGCGGCATCCCTTATCAGAGAATCCGGATCCTGCCCGCGCGGGAGGTGATTCTCGATCCGGAGACGGTCGCCCGCTCGAAGGAGGCGATCCGCGGCCGCCTCTCGGAGATCGGCTCGAACCTCGAGCAGCGGATGGCCGTGCTGAACGATCTCGATCGCGCGATCTACCACCCGGGCGTCGAGTTCCTCCTGCCGCTCCTCGATCCCGGCGCCGTTCCCCTGGCCGCGCACCTCGGGACGGAGGCGCTTGCGCTCCTCGTCGAGCCGTCCGCGATCCGTACGGAGATCGAGAGGTTCGAGGAGGAGATCGCGCGGGGGCTGGAGCGCGTGAGGGAGGCGCGCCGGTTCCACGCGGAGCCTCTAGCGCTCTGGCGCGGCGCGGACGAGACCCTCGGCGATCTGCCCGGCTTCCGGATCGAGGTGGCGGGGCTCGAGATCGATCACCCGGGCGACGTGGCCCGCGCTCACGAAACCGCGCCTGTCTCCGCGCCGGCCGCGCTCCGCTTCACCTTCGAGAAGAACGACGACCTGCGCGCGGAGCTCGAGGAGGTCCATACGAAGGAGCAGGCGCTCGGGCCGCTGGTCCGGCGGCTTGCCGCCTGGGGTGACGAGGGGCGGCAGGCCTTCCTCGTCTCCACGACGCCCGGCTCGGCCGAGCGGCTCCGCAAGCTGCTGGAGGGGTATCGCCTCCATCTCCCCGTCTGGCGCGACGGCGCGGCGGAGGGCCTCTGGCCCCGCGCGGGCGCGGCCCGGGCCTCGGGGCGCGCGGCGCAGGCCATCGTGCTCGGGAGATTGTCCGCCGGGCTGCGGCTCGCGCAGGACCGGATCGCGCTTGTGACCGAAGCGGAGATCTTCGGGCCCCGCCGCAGGATGCGCACCGCCCGGGAGTCCCGCGCGCGGGCGGCGGAGGCCTTCGCGGCGAGCATCGAGGATCTCAAGCCCGACAACTTCCTCGTCCACCGGGATCACGGGATCGCGCAGTACCGCGGGCTCGTGCACCTGGAGCTCGGAGAGACCGAAGGCGATTTCCTCTGGCTCGAGTTCGCCGGGAACGATCGCCTCTACCTGCCCGTGAGGCGCATCGATCAGGTGCAGCGCTACGTGGGCGCCGACGACGCTTCCCCGCGGCTCGATCGCCTCGGCGGGGCGGCGTGGGTCAAGGCCAAGGGGAAGGCGGCGCAGGCAGTCCGCGCCATGGCGCGGGAGCTGATCGAGGTGCACGCGGCGCGGCAGGTGATGCGGCGCGAGCCCTACGGCGCGACCGACGAGATGTTCCAGGAGTTCGAGGCGCGCTTCCCCTGGGAGGAGACGCCCGACCAGGAGCGCGCCATCGAGGACGTGCTGGGGGATCTCCAATCGCATCGCCCGATGGATCGCCTGGTGTGCGGCGACGTGGGCTACGGCAAGACGGAAGTCGCCCTCCGCGCGGCGTTCAAGGTCGCCACGGCCGGCAGGCAGGTCGCCGTCCTCGTTCCGACGACGATCCTCGCGCTCCAGCACCACCAGACCTTCAGCGCGCGTTTCAAGGACTACCCGATCACCGTGGAGGAGCTGTCGCGATTCAAGGTGCCGAAGGCCCAGCGGGAGACCCTTGCGCGACTGGAGGCCGGGAAGCTCGACGTGCTCATCGGCACCCACCGCCTGCTGGGCGCCGACGTGCGGTTCCGGGACCTCGGGCTCCTCGTCGTGGACGAGGAGCAGCGCTTCGGCGTGCGCCACAAGGAGCGGATCAAGCGGATGCGCCGGCTGGTGGACGTGCTCACGCTCACCGCGACGCCGATCCCCCGCACGCTGCACATGGCGATGCTCGGATTGCGCGACCTCTCGGTGATCAACACGCCGCCCGAGGATCGCCTGGCCATTCGCACGTTCGTCATGGCCTGGGACGACGAGACGGTGGCCGAGGCCATCCGGCGCGAGCTGGCGCGGGGCGGCCAGGTCTTTTTCGTGCACAACCGCGTGCAGACCATCGACGCCGCGGCGGACAGGCTCAAGCGGCTCGTGCCGGAGGCGAAGATGGTCACGGCCCACGGCCAGATGGAGGAGCGGAGGCTGGAGCGCGTGATGCTGTCCTTTCAGCGCGGGATGGCCAACGTGCTGGTGTCGACCTCGATCATCGAGAGCGGACTCGATCTCCCGAACGTGAACACGCTGCTGGTCGACCGCGCGGACACCTTCGGGCTCGCCCAGCTCTACCAGATCCGCGGCCGCGTGGGGCGCGGAGCGCTGCGGGCCTACGCGTACCTCTTCATCCCCGGGGAGGCGGCGCTCACGGCAGACGCGCGCAAGCGGCTCTCGGCGCTCCAGGACCTGGCGGAGCTGGGCTCGGGTTTCAAGCTGGCCGCGCACGATCTGGAGATCCGGGGCGCCGGCAATCTCCTCGGCGCGGACCAGTCCGGCCACATCGCGGCGATCGGGTACGAGATGTTCACGGAGCTCCTCGAGCGGGCGGTCCGCGAGATGCGCGGTGAAGCGCCCGAGGAGGAGGTGGAGGTCGAGATCGATCTGAAGCTTCCGGCGTTCATCCCGGAGGCCTACGTGCCCGACACGAGCCAGCGTCTCGTCTTCTACCGGCGGCTCGCCTTGGCGCGCGCCGAGGACGAGATCGCGGCGGTCGAGACGGAGCTGATCGATCGCTACGGCGATCTCCCGGAGGAAGTCGGGAACCTGACGGAGGCGGTGCGCGTGCGGCTTCTGGCGCGCGCGCTCGGCGTGAAGACGCTCGAGCGGCTCGGGAAGGAGCTCCTCGTCACGTGGAGCGATCGAGCGCGTGTGGATCCCGCGAAGGCGATCGCGCTGGTGAGGGCCTCGGACGGGGATCTCCGGCTTCTCCCGGACAGCCGGCTGCGCCTCCACATGCCCGGCAAGTCCGCGGAAATCGTCCTCAATTCCGCCAAAAACCTGTTGCAAAGCCTGGGGTAGGTTGCTACGGTGTTGCCCTTCCGGGCCCGGCGCGCGCCCTTCTCTCCTCCCTCGAAAGGACTCCCCAAGATGATTCGATCACTCCGTGTGCTCGCGGTCGGTCTGCTGGCCGCCGCGCTGGTGCTCTCCGCCTGCGGCAAGAAAAAGGAGGCGGGTCCTTCCTCGAAGATCGAGGGAGG
>JBGPLH010000129.1:0-8459 GCA_041486365.1 Thermodesulfobacteriota bacterium
CTGCCTCTGACGGGAGAACGCCTGATGAAGCTCTACGACTACGCCGGGGCGCCCAATCCCCGGCGCGTGCGGATCTTTCTGGCCGAGAAAGGGATCCAGCTGCCGATGGAACAGGTGGACATGGCCGCCGCCCAGCACCGCAGTCCCGAGTTCCTGAAGAAGAACTCGCTGGGCCAGCTGCCGGTCCTCGAGATGGACGACGGGACGTACCTCGCCGAGACGGTCGCCATCTGCCGCTACTTCGAGGAGACGCATTCCGAGCCGCCGCTCATGGGGGTGGATGCCAGGGACAAAGCGATCGTCGAGATGTGGCAGCGACGGATGGAGTACCAGTTGTGGACGAATGCGGGCAACGCCTTCCGGAACCTCCACGACTGGTTCAAGGGGAAGATCCCTCAGGTCCCCGAGTACGGTGAGGTGTGCCGCACGAACCTGGCCAAGGCGCACGCGTGGCTCGACTCGGAGCTCGCCGGCCGCGAGTTCATCGCGGGTCCCCGTTACACGATCGCCGACGTCACGGCCCTCGTCGCGATCGATTTCGGGCGGATCATGGATGTCCGCATCCAGCCCGGGCAGAAGAACCTCATGCGCTGGTACGAGGCCGTGTCGGCGAGGCCCAGCGCGAAGGCGTGAGGCGCGCGGGCGCGCGATGAAACCGGCCGAAGAAGAAGGCCGCCGGTAACGCCGGCGGCCCTTTCACTTGCGCGTCGGGGGGCAGCCGGCGCGCGCGGAGGGCCCCGGCGAAGGGGATGGCGCGTCTGCCGGAGCACCTTTCCCCACGTCCGGTTCGCCCCGGAGCCTGTCGGAAAGACCGGAGAATCGCTCGACGTGGCGGCGGATCCCGTGGAGGAAGATCCCCTTCGGATCCACGATCACGACTGACGTCCGGCTCCGCGTAACGGCGGTGTAGAGCATCTCCCGCGTGAGAAGAGGAATGTCGTCCTCCGGGAGAATCAATGCGACGCATTCGAATTCGGAGCCCTGCGACTTGTGCACGGTCATCGCGTGGCAGAGTTCCAGGCTATTCCCGAGCGCGTCCAGATGGAAGGCGTTGTATCCGTCGGCGCGCGGGAACACCACCATCGGAGCCGCCGGGCCGTCACTCTCGCGCACTTCCAGGATGATGCCCTGATCGCCGTTGAACAGCCCCAGGTTGTAGTCGTTGCGGAGCATCATGACCGGCTCACCCGGCAGGAAGGCGAACCGGTCCGCGGAGCGCTTCAACCTTTCGGCGGCGAGGGCATGTATCCTGGCGTTGATCCTTTCCGTTCCTGTACGAAACACACGTGTCAGGCACAGAATTCGGGACCGGCCCTGCGTTTCGAACAGCCTATCCAGCTCCTCCCGCGCCTCTTCGCCGAATCCACCCGCATTTCCTGGATAGACCCTGTCGACGAGGTCGCGGAGATCCCGGTCCGCCAGTGCCCACTTCGATTCCCATGATTCGAGAAACGTCGCGAGTCCTTCCCGGCCGGGATCGAGTTGCTCGACCCCCTTGAATTCCAGATCCTCGAGCCTCTCCCGCTTCCGAACGAGCGGTGTCCCGTCGGGTGCGGCGCCGAAAAGATCCTCATTCTTCGCGTTGATCCGCTCGGCCACCGCCA
This sequence comes from Thermodesulfobacteriota bacterium, assembly GCA_041486365.1. Lineage (GTDB taxonomy): Bacteria > JAUYMQ01 > JAUYMQ01 > JAUYMQ01 > JAUYMQ01 > JBGPLH01. The sequence continues at coordinate 1,605 of JBGPLH010000129.1, forward strand.
GGATGGACCGGCCGGCCGGATCGCTTTCGTCCATCCGGTAATTGCGGGTAAGCCCGACGCGGGCCGCGCCCAGATGACCTGACACCTCCATCGAGCCGGACCACACCTCGGGCAGAAGGTCGCGGAAAACGGCACCCGCCGAAACCGAGGGAAGCTGATCGGCGTCACCCAGGAGGACCAGCCGCGCTCCGGGCCGGACCGCGGCCATCAGGCCGTCCATGAGGGCCAGATCCACCATCGAGCTCTCGTCGACGATGATCAGGGACTGATCCAACGGATTGCCCGGCCCACGTCGGAATCGATCGGCCCCCGGCAGGTAGCCCAGTAGCCGGTGGAGGGTCCGGGGCTCCGGCAGCCTGTCGAGCAGATTCTCGTCCTCCTGCGTTCGGTGAGCGACCCCGGCGAGTCCCTGCTGAACGGACCGGCCCACCCGGTAGGCCGCCTTTCCCGTGGGCGCCGCCAGTGACATGCTCTCGACGGAGATCCCCAGACGAGCGAACAGCCGCAGGAGCGCGACCACTATCGAGGTCTTCCCGGTCCCCGGCCCTCCCGAGATGATCGTCAGACTCGACTGCGCGGCGGCGAGTACGGCGGCCCGTTGCTCCTGGGAGAGGACCACGGGCGCCCCCCCCTGAGTGGCGGGATGGGCGAGGACATCCTCCAGCGCCGCGGCCACGTCCCCGGTCAACTCGTACGGCGTCTGCCGGCTCAGGTCGAGTAGGTGTTGCGCGAGACGCTCCTCCGCGAAGTGCATCCGCTGGTGATAGAAGAACGGATCGAGATAAAGGAACGGCTTGTACTCCTTCGCCGAGCGTCCGATCACCCGCGATGCTTTTCCCGACCCGAGGAATGCATTGATCCCCTCCGCCGCGCGCTCCGGCGATTCCGCGCCCTCTTCTCCGTCACAGAGGACGTACAACAGCCGGCGAAGCTCCTCGGCGCCCTTCTCCCCGGAGGGGCAGAGGCACGTGCTGCCCTCCCGAACGGCCGCCATGGATGCGAGCAGGAGTAGGATCAGGCGAACGCGGTCGGCGTCATCGAGATCGGGTGCCAGCGCCGCGATTTCCGCCGCGAGATGCACGGACTCGGGTTCCAGATTCAGGCGCTCGACGGCCTGCCGGAGGCGATCGATCCGCCGATCGAAAGCCGTCAAGCCGTCCGGCGAAGCGAAGCGCTTCCAGACAGTCCCCATGCCCAGTCTCGTCTCGATGCCGTTCACGGGTACTCCTCCAACGGAATAACCCGGCTCCCCAGCAGTTCCCGCTCGTATTCCAGGGTCTCCGCCCAATCGGGACGGTGGAAGTAGACCCCCTCGACGCCATCGCCCTCAGGCGTCATGCCCCGCAGGAAGAGGTAGAGCAGGCCGCCGAAGCGCTCCGCATACGCCAGTTCATCCCGGATGCCGAGCAACCGGAGCACGCCGAGTGTGTAGATGGACGCCTGGAGACCGTACCGATCGCGGACGTGCTTCTCCATCTCAGGCCGCCCGTACGCCGGCAGCCGGTCGCTTTTCCAGTCGGCAAAGTAAATCCGGCCCGCGTGCTCGAAAACGAGATCGATGTAGCCCTTGAGGTAGCCCCGCTCGACGATCCAGCGGCCTTCTCCTCCACGGGAGAGCAACGGTTGGATCTCCTCCGGAATGGGATAGAGGAAATCCAGCTCGCGCGCGTTACGGCACCGGTAGATCCCGGAAACGACTCCGGACTCCCCCAGAGCGATGGGTGACGTGAGCGCCCCATGGACGAGCCGCTTCAAGGGATCGAGCCAGCGATCCTCTATACCGTGGCGTTCCATGCAGGCTTTGAATGAGTCCGCCACGTCTTTCCACCGGCTCCAGGCGGCGAAATCCCGCCATTCTTCCCTGTCGCCGAAGGGGAGATCCTCGATCACCTCGTGCAGGAATCGCCCCATGACGCGGCCACCGGGAAGATCGTCCGGCGCGAGCTCCGCATCGGCGGCGTCCGCGCCGTGCGTGAAGTCCTCGGGATCGAGGCCGGGGGGACGAGCCCCGCGCGGCGACGAGAGAGATGTGTAGGAATGGATCGCGAGAGAAGGGTGCCTCTTCCTCAACCGCCGGAACTCGTCCGTGATCGGCTCCGCCCGCAGGCAGTCCTCGGGCGGATCCCAGGCCGCGATGGCCTTCCGCTCGTGGAGAGTCGGACCGGGCTCCTCGGCAGGCTCTCTCGCTGTCTCCAGGAGGAACAGATCGCTCGAAAAACCCTGCGTCTCTATCTCCGCCAGGCGCGCGTTCAGATGGCGGCAGGCGCCTTTCATCTCATAAGCGCCCGCGTCGGGAGACACGTAGGGAACGTAGAGCTTCGCGATGGCCCGCGTGATGCCCACGTATAGAAGCCGGCGCTCCTCTCCGGCCTTCTCCTCGTCGATCCGGTGCCGGACGATTTTCTTCTCCTGTTCCCCGATCGCGACCTTCCGCTCCCCGTCCTCGGTGTGGTAATCCACGAGGGCGGCCTCGGGCGATGCGCCCCCGGTGCCGCCGAAGAGGAAAACGACGTCGGCCTCCAGGCCCTTGCTCCGGTACACGGTCATGATCTTCACCGCGTCCTTCTCGCTCTCCAGGCGCTGAACGTTTCCGTCCGACCCGGCAGGCATGGCCACTTCCTGGATGTAGTCATTCAGCAGCGCGATCACGTCGGGAAGCGTCAAGCGCCTGCGAACGGCTTCCTCGAGCAGGACCTCGAAGACGTGCAGGTAGTTTGTGAGCTCCCGTTCGCTGCTGGACAGGAACAGCTCTCGCTCCACGAGGCCCGTATCGTGAACGAGACGATCGAACATCGCGGCGAAGAGTCGCTTGTCCGCCATCTCGCGCCAGCGCTCCAGGCTCTCCCGCATCCGGTGGGTATCCGGAAGGTCGAGGCAGTTCCAGAGATCCCGCCACCTCAGCGCGAAGAAGGGAGTGGCCCAGGCCTTCAGGCGGCGCGCGGGGTCTCCGGGGGATTCGATGGCCCTCAGGACGTCGAGGATCGACCTGGCCTCCGCGGTCTGGAAGAGGCCGTCCTGCTTGTAGTACGCAAACCGGACCCCGGCCTCCCGGAGGTACCCCCCCATTTCGAACGCCTCCTCGTTGGTCCTTGTCAGGATGAAGACGCCGCCGCCGGCGACCTGACGGCGTTTCTCCCCCTCGCCCAGGGTGATCGCCAGGGCGGGATCATGGAGCATCCCCCGCAGCGAGAGCGCGATCTGCCGGCCGATCGCACGCCTGATCCCGGGTGCTTTCAGTTTCTCGTCCTTCGGATGGTCTTCGGGGGGAGCGTAGCCAAGGATGGTGATGGGGCTGATCTCGATTCCCCCGGCATCCACCGCCTTCAGCTGCTCCTTTCCGCACGACACGTCATGCTCGTACCGGAAATCCCCCGTCAGCAAACGCTCCCGCGCCTTGTCGTCCAGGATCCGATTGCAGGCTTCGATCATCCGTGAGGTCGAGCGGAAGTTACGGTCGAGATGGAGCGTGGGGGCGCCGCCGGCCGAAAGCTTCCTGCAGGCGGCGCGGTAGGTGTACACGTCGGCCCCCCGGAAACCGTAGATCGCCTGCTTGGGGTCTCCAATCACGAAGAGCCGGTTGCCCTGTCCGCCGTCCACGAACACGCTGCGGAAGATCTTCCACTGGAGGTCGTCCGTGTCCTGGAACTCGTCGATCAGCGCACAGCGGAATCGCCCGCGAAGCGCCGTGACGAGCGCCTCTCCGCCGGGGCCATCGATGGCGCGGGCCACCCAGGACAGCATGTCGTCGAAATCGATCAGCCCTTCCTCCCGCTTCATGCGATCCAGGCGATCGGACACGCGCGGCAGGAACGCGTCGATCACCCGCGCTTCCAGCGCCGCCTCCCCCTCCGAAGGCGCGCGGCGCGTATCCAGGCAGCGGCGCTCGTGGGCCCCGAGGAGCAGTGCCTCGAGCCCCTCCACGCCCGCCTCCCCTAGCCATTCATCGAGAAGGCGCAGCGGCTCGTCCTCCTTCGCAATCCATTCCCTCAGCTCGGCCCGGAAGGCGCGGTGGAACGCGCGCTTCCCCTCCACGGGCTCCAGGGCAAAGCGCATGCCGCCTTCGAACGCCATCTCGCGAAGAAGCCGGTTGCAGAAACCGTGAATCGTGTGGATCGGCGCCCGATCGAACGAGAAGAGCGCATCCTCGAGCTTCCGGCGCGCGGCGGCATCGATGCACCAGGAGGTCCCGTCCCCGCGATCCGGCGGTACGCGGCCGGACGCCATGTCTTCGATCTGCCGGCGAACGCGGGATCGAAGCTCCCAGGTGGCCTTGTCTGTGAAGGTGACGACGAGCAGCTCCTCCAGCCGGTAGCCTGGATCGCCGAGGAGCAGGTCGATCACCAGATTCTGCAGGATGAAGGTCTTGCCGGTGCCGGCGCTCGCCTCGAGAATGACGTGCCCCTGACCGGGGATGTCATCGAGGATGGCGGGCCGGGGGTAGAGAAAGTCGCTCATGCTTTCCGCCCCTGCCTGGGCACCGGCCCCCAGCGAAGAAGGGGTCCGTAGCGCGTCTCGATGATCGGGCGGATGTCCTGCCTCGAGGGCGGCGGAAACCTCCGCGCATTCGGTACGGGGCCGTAATCCGATTCGCAACGGGACCGGGAATTGCGGCGGAAACGATCGATCTCCGGAAGCAGGTCCACCGTCGGATCATTGAACTTCTCCCGCACGCTGATCACGGCTGCATAGGGGAGGAAATAATCGTGCCGGCTGGAAAGCAGCGCTTCCACGAGGCGCGCGAGATAGTCCCGAGCGTCCGTGCCTGACAGAGGTTCGATGATGCGCTCCGAACGCGCCCGCTTGAAGAGGTCGCCCGGCAGGATCGCCGCTCGGAAGTTTTCGCTCACCGGCCGGTCCGCGGCAGCGAGCGCGATCACCGTCATGAAAAGCGGAAGGTAGTCACTTTCCCCGAGCTTCCCCCTGTCCTTGAGCACGCAACGCAAGACCGCGTCCAGTCCGGGGGACACGATCTCCGTCCTGCCGTGCAGGCTCACGTGGACCTCTCTCGTGCCACCCCCCGGCGCGGAAAGATGGACGGTCAGCGGAATCGACGGCAAGAACTCGTCCGCCTTCTCCAGCGCGTCGGCATTCCCGAATCGGATAACCTTCCAGCGCGAAAGATCCCGCAGGTTCAGCGTTTCCGCATTCTCGTGCCAGATTTCCAGCGTCCGCCGGACGCTCTCGCGCTCCGAGCGCCCGAAGGGACCCGTCGGTCCCGTCCCCGCCAGCTCTCTCCGGGAAAACCGCTCCTCGTAGGCCTCGAGTGCCCGGGCTGGATCTCCCCCCCCCTGCACGAAGGCTTCCCGCGCGATCCAGGTCCTGTCGAGAACGGATTCAGCGAGCGGTTCCTCCCGGTCCTCGCTCGTTTCGAGTTCATCCTCGAAGATGCCGAGGGCGTACTGCGCCGCTCCCTGGAGGGGGCACTCGATGAACTTCCGCAGGGCGGTCAGCGAAAGAGAGAGCCGCTCAATGGGCGCGGCCAGATCCCTCTCCGGAAGTGTTTCCAGCCGCAGATGGGGAGCCAGGCGTTCGCGCGCCGGGATCGAGAGGCTCTCGAGCAGCACCTCCCTCGCCGAAGGCAACGGCTTGTCCTTCAGGTAATCGAGGAGGTTCTTCCGGAGCGCGTACAGGAGCGCGCCCCGGCGGGCGGCCGGATCGGCGCTGGTGAGATTTTTCGATCCGTCCGCAGTTCCCAGATCGGGGAAGTAGTTTCCGTCGTAACGGCTCACCGGATGGCGAACGGAAAGCGACGCCAGAATCTCCGGCCGCGCGTGCTCGCGAAGCAGGAACTGCAGCTCACGGATGACCGTCGACGGCTCGAGATCTTCCCCGGTCTGCGCGTCGCGGGAAACGAAGCTGAGAACCGCCCTTTCCCGGGCGGAAAGCAACATTTCGAGGAAGAGGTAACGATCTCGCTCCGTGATGGTCGCGTCACCCGCCTGTCGCTTCTCGGCGCGCAGGTCGATCCGATCGTTGCGCTCCGTCGCGGGGAACTTCCCCTCCCCCAGGCCCATCGCGAAGATCACCCTGAAGGGGATCGCGCGCAGGGCCATGAAGGTGCCCACGGCAACGCCGCTTCGATCGAGGCGCCCGCGGCGGGATTCCTGATCCGCGAGGGCGCCCTCGAGGAACTCGCGGGCCACGCCGAAGGAAATCGGCCGCCCCTCGAGGTCCGCCTTCGCCGATTCGCGGATGGCATCCGCAGTACGATCGAGAATCCCCTCGTCGACCGGACTCGAGGGAACGACGAAGGTCCGCACCAATACCGCGAAGTACTCCGCCCAGGTTTCCAGGGGCAGGGACGCGCCCCGGCAGAACCGCGCCTCCGAAATGAGCTTCCGCGCCAGCGATATCATGCCGGCCGCCGCGGGGATCTGCCCCGGCGAGATTTCCAGCGGCAGGCAGGCCGTCGCGCCCTCCCCCCAGATCCCGGGACCGCCGCCGCGCGGCTCCGTCATGAAGGTTCCGAGCGCCATGCGGCGCAGAGCCTGGTCCCAGTTATAGAGGTCCTTCGGGTGAACGTAGGTATTCCGGAACTCGTCGCGATCCGCCCCGAACAGGACGTTCAGCTGGTCGCACCAGGATCGAAGGCGATCCGTCTCCCCGCCCGAGGCCGCTCCGGCGATGCAGGGATGCGTGAGCAGGCGAACCATCTCGGACCGGCCCAATCTTCCCGAGGGAAGCGCGAGGAGAAGCTCGATGGCCTCGGACACCCGGCTCTCGCTTCCCTTGGGGTTCTGCACGAGGTTCAAAGGAATCTGGTGCAATTGAAAGAAGACGGTCTCGATGTGGGGGAGGTAGGCTTCGGCCGCAGGTTCGCTCATCGCGATCGCTATTTCGTGGAATCGAAGCCTC
>JBGPLH010000130.1:0-8327 GCA_041486365.1 Thermodesulfobacteriota bacterium
CCAGTCTTCGGTCGCGCCCTTCGTGAGCACCGCCCAGTAGTCGAAGTACGGCCACGCGAGGGCGGCGCCGAGCGCCATGAGCGGGACCGCTTGCAGGAGCGCTCCGCGCTTCCATTCCCGCGCGGCGACGAGCATGGCCGCTGCCGCGGTGAAGCCGAAGAGCGCGGTGATCGGGTGGCAGATGAAGGCGATCACCATGATGGCGCCGTAGCTCGCGAGCGCGCCGGGCCCCTCCCCGTCGAGCCAGGCCCCCAGGCCCGCCAGCGCGTGGAGGCAGATCGCAAAGGCGAAGATGCCCATGTAGGAAAGGCTCACGAGGAGGAACTCGAGGTGGTACGCCGTGGCCTGCGCGTAGCCCTGCCCCCAGACGATGAGCATCGCCGCGAGGAGCGCCAGCGGCAGCGCCGGGCTCTCGAACCGGCGCGAGGCGAAGCGCCGGATTCCCGTTACGAGCAGCAGGAAGTTCGCCAGCGCCGCGACGCCCATCACGGGGAAGACGGCGAGGCCCGTCGCCCGCATGAAGAGGCCCCAGACGATCGTGTAGGGCGTGAAGCGGGGGCTCGTGTTCCCCGGGAGGGCGAGGAGCGGGTTTTGCGGATGGAGTAGACGCGCCGAGAGCTCCCGCACCGTGGCGGCATACTCCCAGATGTCCGCATCCAGCGCGAAGGGACGGGTGAAGGCGAACAGGCAGACGAGGGGAAGCAGGGCGAGGCAGGCTATCGCGTAGGCCTGATTCCAGTGGCCCGGATCCTCGCCGCCGCGGGGGATGCCCGGGCCCGGCGGCGCGATCAGAGAAGGCCCCTCAGGGCGAAGTCCGCGTCTCCCAGCGCGGCCTTCCGGGCGGAAAGATCCTTCCGCTGTCGGATCAGCCGCTGGAGAACGGGGAAGTCCTTCGCGTTCCCGTTGATGGCGAAGTAAGCGCGCAGACGGCCGTCCTTGAGATAGAGCTGGATGAAGGCGTTCTCCTCGAGGCTCCCCCGGATGATCGCCTCGTCGTACTCGCTCTCGTCCCCCGCGAACTCCAGGTGCAGGTCGAAGAGATCCGACCACACATAGGTGAGCAGATCGTAGGTCTGCTGTCCCCCGGCCATGTTCTGGCCCGCGATCTGCCCCGTGTGCTCCGCGTGTCCCCAGTGCTCCACGCGGCGGCGCCTTTCGAAGATCGGATCGGGATAGCTCACGACGTCGCCCGCCGCGTAGATGTCCGGATGGGACGTTCGCATCCGATCGTCGACCACGATCCCGTTGTCCACCGCCAGCCCCGCTTCCCGGGCCAGCTCGACGTTCGGCACGATGCCCACCCCGATGCAGACGAGGTCGCAGCGGATCTGCTTGCCGTTTCGCGTGGAGACCGAGTGGATCACCTCGTTCTCCTCGATCTCCGCGATGGCGTCGCCCGTGACGAAGGTGACCCCCTTTCCCTCGCAGTAGGCCTGCACGTGATCGGCGAGACGCACGTCGGTGAAGCGCGGCCAGATTCGCGCCTGGGTCTCGACCACCGTGACCTGGAGCCCACGCTGCGTGAGCGATGCCGCCAGCTCGAGCCCGATGAACCCGGCGCCGACGAGCAGGGCGCGCCTGCCGGGCTCTGCCTCGGCGGCAATCGCGGTGGCGTCGTCCAGCGTGCGGAGGGTGTGCACGCCCGGGAAAGCGACGCCCGGGAGATCGAGGCGGACGGGACGCCCGCCCGTGGCGATCAGGGCCTTCTGAAAGGAAATCGTCTCGCCGTCGGCGAGCGTCGCGATCTTCGCCGTCGGGTCGAGGGCCTGCACCCGCGCGCCGAGGGCGAGATCGATCCGCTGCTCGCGGTAGAACGATTCGGGTTCGCAGGCGAGCTCCTCGCGGGTCTTCTCGCCCCGCAGGAACTCCTTCGAGAGCGGCGGCCGGTCGTAGGGGAGGTGCCGCTCCTCGCCGGCCAGCAGGATCGATCCCTCCGGATCGCCGTCCCGGATTTCCTTCGCGGCCCGGCTCGACGCCAGCCCTCCTCCGATGAGCAGGTACTTGGTGGATCTCATGGGGGCCTCCCGGGAGAAGAGCCGGATCGCCGGGGCAACGAAGCGGACGTCGCTCTGCTTACCGGGTATAGCCGAGCCGGCTCCTTTTCTCCAGCCTCCGGATCTTCGCGAAGCAGCAGGGTGGCGCGCAGCGGCTGCGACCAGCGGCCGGGGACGGGCGCCGCGAGATCCATCCGAAGGTCGGGCCGGAACCTCATGGCGTGCAGCGCCCGGAGGAGCTCCTCGCCTCCGGGCTCGCGAAGGTCCTCGATGAGCCAGATCCGCCCGCCCGTCGCGCGGTCCGCCGCGGCGCGGGCAACCCGCGGGACTTCGGCGCGCAGGCCCCGCGGATCCCGCAGCCCCTCCAGATCGACCCACCCCGCGTGCCGCGCGGTGGAGGCCGGGAGGGTCACGAAGGCCGGATCCCAGCCCTGCAGGAGGAGCGCGTAGCGCACGGCGGGCATGCCGAAGCCCGTGAAGAGGAGCACGTCCCCGGTGCGGAGGGACGGGAGCAGGCGCGTCGCGACGCCCCGGGTGACCGACTGCTCCTCGGGCGCGGGCCGGTAGGTGGGCGCCAGCGAGATCGCCGCGAGGACGGCGGCTGCCGCGGCCATCGACACGCGCGGCGCGGGCCTCGCGCGCGCGAGCCCGATGCCCGCGAGGATGGCGAATCCCGGAAGGGCGAGGAGATCGTAGCGCCCGAGGAGATAGACGGGCCGCGCCAGGGAGATCCCCCAGAGAAGGCCGAGCGGCACGACGAGGAACGCGAGTCCGGCGCGGGCCACGCGCCGCTCGATCCCCGACGCGCGCCGGCAGGCCATGACGCCGGGAATCAGCAGGGCGGCGAGCAGGAGATAGGGCGCGGGCCGCCAGGGAGGCGGCGCCATGCGGAAGTTCGGATAGGGCGGATAGAGCGCCCCGGGCATGAACAGCTCGAGCGATCGCGGGAGCGCGAGCGCCGGAGGGATCGCGCGCCAGATCCGATCGACGTGACCCGTCGCCGGAAGCCGTGCCTGATCGATCATCCAGGGCGCGAGCGGGAGCGCGAGCGCGCCGGCGGCGAGCGTGGCGAGGAGCGCCTTCCCCGCCGCGCGGCGCCCCCAGGCGAGCGCCGCGACGGGAGCGGCGGCGAGCGCGAGGACGGCGAGGTAGTGCGTCCAGATCGACGCGGCGCCGAGGATCACGGTTCCCGTCCAGGCCCGCGCGCGCCTCTCGTCCTCGTCGAGGGCGCGCAGCAGGCACGCGATGGTGCCCGAGAGGAGGAGCACCAGCATCGGGTACATCCGCGCCTCGCGGGAGTAGTGGACGAACAGCGGCGTCCCGGCGACGATGAGCCCGGCGCCGACGCCTGCCCCGCGGGAAACGCGCCGGGCGGCGGCGAAGACCGCGCCGGCGGCCAGGGTCCCCGCGATCACGGAGAACAGGCGCAGGCTCCCCTCGCCGTGGCCGAGGAACGCGGCCCAGAGGTGAATCGCGAGGTAGTAAAGGGGAGGAGTCACCTCCGCGCGGACGGCTTGCAGGAGGTGCGCCCGATCGGCGAAGGTCTCCAGGCCCGTGTAGGCCTCGTTGAACCAGAAGGGCGTGGCGAGGAGGCGCGGCAGGCGCAGCGCGAGCGCCACGCCCAGGACGAGAAGGAGCGCGCCCGCGTCACGTCGATTCGAGGAGGCCGTCATGAAGCTCGAGGGTTCCTGCCAGTGCGGGAAGGTGCGCTTCCGCGTGGACTCGGAGACGCCCTATCCCTTCATGCTCTGCTACTGCTCGATCTGCCGGAAGACGACGGGCGCCGTGACCTGCAACATCATGGGCAAACGCGAGACGCTCAGGGTTACCGGCTCGAAGCACCTGAAATGCCATCACGCTGTGTTCCGGCGCAAGGGGAAACGCCCGGTGCGCAGCGAGGGGGAGCGCTGGTTCTGCGGCTCCTGCGGCAGCCACTTGTACGTCATGGATGCCCACTGGCCCGAGGGCGTCTGGCCCAACGCGGGCGCCATCGACACGCCGCTCCCGGTTCCTTCGAGCCGCGTGCATCTCATGCTCCGCTACAAACCCGCCTGGGTGCCGGTCGCGGGGCGGGGTCCGCGGTTCCCCGGGTACCCGGACGTGTCGATCGCGGGGTGGCACGAGCAGCACCGGCTCACGGGGAGCCGAACGCCTCCCGGTGCAGCCCGATCTGCGCAATCTTCTCCTCGAAGGGCGACCAGTCGTCCCGCTCCGCGATCGCCTTCCAGATCGCCTCGACCTCCTGGATGAGGAGCGTGCAGGGCCCCGGCCGGTGGAAGTATTCGGCCTGCAACCGCTCCGGGTGCGACGGTACGTGGGCGTCCAGCCCCTTGCGAAGCGCCTCGAAGGCCGCGCCCGCGTAGCACGGAGCGGCCTCGCCCGAGAGCGCCCTCCCCTCGCTCGCCACGCCGCCGTGCCAGTCGAAGAAGAACCGATCGAGTCCCACCTGGCTCTCCGCCAGGAACCGGTAGCACGATTCGAAGAGCGCCGCGTCCCCCTCGAAGGTGCGCGGCGCGAGTCCCATGCGCGCGAGGAACTTCTCGCGAAGCGCCTCCCGATAGTCCCGCTCGAAGCCATCGAGCGCCCCTTCGAGATCGCTCCCTGACGCGAGCGGGCCAAGCGCCGCCGCAAGCTGCCCCAGGTTCCAGAGGACGGCGTCGGGCTGGCGGCCGAAGGCGTACAGCCCGCCGTGATCGAAGTAGGCGGCGACGAACGCGGGATCGAACGTGGGCAGGAACCGGTACGGCCCGTAGTCGAAACTCTCGCCCGTGATGTTCATGTTGTCGGTGTTGAGCACGCCGTGCACGAAACCCGCCACGAACCACGAGGCGCACAGGCGGGCGCTCCGGCGGCAGACGTGGCGCAGGAAGGCGGCGGGCCGGTCGGCCGCGCGCGCGATCTCCGGAAAGTAGCTCTCCACCGCGTGATCGAGCAGCGCGCGGAGCGCCTTCGCGTCGCCGTGGTATGCGTGCCGCTGGAACGTGCCGAAGCGGATGTGCGAATGCCCGAGCCGGACGAGTACGGACGAGCGCGTGGGCGAGGGTTCGTCGTTGCGCTGGAGTGGCTCTCCCGTCTCGTAGAGACTGAACGCCTTCGACGTGTCCACCCCGAGCGCCTCGAGCATCTCGGCCGCGAGCACTTCCCGCAGGCCGCCCTTCAGCGTGAGGCGCCCGTCGCCGCCGCGCGACCAGGGCGTCCGGCCGCTCCCCTTCGTGCCGAGATCGAGGAGCCGACCGTCGACCGGGTCGCGGACCTGCGCGAAGAGGAACGCCCGCCCGTCTCCCAGGTTCGGGTTGTAGGACATGAACTGGTGCCCGTGGTATCGCAGCGCAAGCGGCCGATGGAGGTTTCCCGGCAATGGCTCGAACCGCGCGAAGTGCGCCTCCCACTCGGACGCGTCCAGCTCGCCGAGCCCCAGGCGCGCCGCCCAGCGCTGGTTGCGGTAGCGGAGGATGTGCTTCGGGAAGCGCGCGGGCTCGACGGCGTCGTGGTGATCGGGTCCGAGGGCCTCGAACCGGGACGCAGGCTGGTAGTGCAAGGAGACGGGCATGGCGATCGTCGGCTCCGGAGGGCGGTAGGGAGGACCGCGCCGAGTCTAGCGGCGCCCCGACCGGGGGTCAAAACGCGCTCGCCCTGGGCCGGGGCGCGCTATGATGCGGCCGTCGCCCGGTGGCGCGTGCCCCAGGCGCCGTCGCACCCCGAGGAGCCATGCAAATCGATCGCCGATCCTTTCTGCACTCGCTTCTCGCGCTCTCCGCGGGGCTCCTGGCGCCCGGCCCGGCATCGGGTGCGGCGACGAAGCCCGCAGGCGATCGTCTCGGCGATCTCTTGCCGCGGCGCCCGCTCGGCGCGACGGGCGAATCCGTGACGATGCTCGGCGCCGGGGGCTGGCACATCGGCGAGATGCGCGAGCGGGACGCGCAGGCGGCCATCGAGGTCGCGCTCGAGGGCGGGGTGCGCTTCTTCGACACGGCGCAGTCCTACCAGGACGGCGGCAGCGAGGAGCGGTACGGCCGCCTTCTCGTCCCGAAGCACCGGGACGCGATCTTCCTCATGACGAAAACGACGGCGCGGACGAAGGCGGACGCGCGGGCACACCTGGAGGTATCGCTCCGGAGGCTCCGGACCGATCACCTCGACCTCTGGCAGATCCACGCGATCAACAGCCCGGCCGACGTGGACGAGCGCCTCGAGGGGGGCGTGCTCGACGCGCTTCTCGACGCGAAGAAGACGGGGAAGGCGCGGCACATCGGCTTCACCGGCCACCACCAGCCGGAGGCGCACCGGCGCATGCTGGAGCGAACGGGCGTGCTCGAGACCTGCCAGATGCCGGTGAACGTGCTCGATCCCGGGTACCACTCCTTCATCGCCGGGGTGATGCCCGAGCTGGTCCGCCGCCGTGTCGGCGTGATCGCCATGAAGACCCTGGCCAACGGCGGCCTCTTCGGCGCGCCGGACAACCGCCCCCCCACGCTGCCGATCACGATCCCCGAGCGGCTGTCGCTGGCCGAATCGCTCCACTTCGTGTGGTCGCTTCCCGTGAGCGTGCTCGTGACGGGCGCGAACGACCCGGGGCAGATGAAGGAGAAGGTGGCGATCGCGCGATCCTTCATGAAGATGGACGAAGCCGCCCGCAGGGCGCTCGTCGCGCGCGTGGCCGATCTGGCGGGGCCGGAGCTCGAGTACTACAAGGCTTGAACCGCCGCGGAACGCCCCTTCCGCGGAAGCGCCGGACGCCGGGACCCTTCCGGGGCGTTGACCGCATTCACCTTCGGGCGGATAATGCCGCCCGCTCGCGTCACGCGATCCCTCGTTTCTCTTCTTTCTGCGGAGAGGTCCGCCGATGGCGATCCCCGATGCAAACGCGGCGGAGCGCAGCGCCACGAGGGGCCACGCCGCGATTCTCTGGGCTCTCACCCTTCTCTTCTTTCTCCGCGTGCTGGGCCAGGTGCTCGCCGCGTTCCTGCACGTCGCGTGGCTCCCTCCCATGAAGGAGTGGATGTCGGGTCTCCTCCCCTACCCCGGGCTCCTGGCGAGCCAGATCCTCATCCTGATCTTCCAGGCCAAGGTGAACGGGGACCTCTCCTTCGGGCGCGGCTATTTCTTCGAGCCCAGGCCGAGGCTGGGGAGATTCCTGCGGGGCTTCAGTCTCGTGTACGCCGCAGGCATGGCCATCCGCTACGGGGTGACGATGACTCTCTTCCCGGAGAGGCGATGGCTGGGCACCGGAACGATCCCCATCGTCTTCCACTTCGTCCTGGCGGGCTGGCTCTTCACGCTGGCCCATGCGCTCTCCCGCGCACGTGAAGCCCGCGGAGCGAGCCTTGACCGAGCCTGACGTCGCCCTCACGGACTTCGCCCTGGCCGTGGAGTGCGCCCTGCTCGCGCGCCTCCTGGGGCGGGCCGGTCCCGCCGCGAGCCGGTTGCGCGTGACCTTCGTCGTCTTCTTCGCCTCCATCGGCGCGAGCGCGCTCGCCGGAGGCGCGATGCACGGCTTTTGCCTTGAGGCGTCGGGCGCGGGGCACCGGCTGCTCTGGCCCGCGACGCTCCTGGGGATCGGCGTCACCGCCGCGGCGGCCTGGATCGCGGGGGCCCGGATGCTCTTGCGCCCGCCCTTCGCGCGCGTGATCACCTGGGCGGCCGCCTTGGGTTTCGCGGCCTATGCCGCGCGCGTCCTTTCAGGATCCCAGGAGTTCCGGGTCGCCGTCCTCTTCTACCTGCCGGCCGCGCTCTTCCTCACGATCGCCCACCTCGTCCTCTTCGTCCGGACACGCGCGCGGGAGATCGGGATCGGCCTCGCGGGACTGGGCTTGAGCTTCGCGGCGGCCTTCGTCCAGCAGGCGCGCGTGGCCCTGCACCCGGTGTATTTCACGCACAACGCGGTCTATCACGTGCTCCAGGGCATCGCCCTCTTCCTCATCTTCCTGGGCGCCCGCCGGCTGGCACGCGACGAAACGGAGACCCACAAGGATTGAAAGGAGGCTGCCATGCTGACGCGAAGAGAGCTGCTCGCGATGAGCGCGCGGGCCTGCGTGGCCGCGGGTCTCTCGCCCCCGGCCTGGGCGTGGGCGAAGGGGGAGCCGGCCGGCGTGGTCGTGAACGACATCCACTCGCAGTTGAACGCCACGCGGGTGCGGCGCGTCGTGAAGCCTGAATCTTTCGATGGCCTCTCCTCCGCCCTGCGGGACGCGCGCGCCCAGCGGCTTCCCGTGAGCGTGGCCGGCGGCCGTCACGCGATGGGCGGCCAGCAGTTCGCCGAGGGAAGCGTCCTCGTGGACATGAACGGCATGGGCCGGGTGCTGTCCTTCGATCCCGATGCGGGTGTCGTCGAGG